>CAZKZM010000051.1:0-3011 GCA_964557305.1 uncultured Candidatus Saccharibacteria bacterium
GATTCTCGGATTTTTAACAGCCCTGACAGGATGGATTATTTTTTCAATCCCTGCATTTATATTTCTTTCTTTTATAATCTTTATCATCAACCTAACTTACTATCTCCCATTTTCAGCAATACACATTAACGGAACACCAACCATTTTAATCTTTCTTTTATACGCCTATCTGTTATTAATATCACTTCCGCAAAAATATTTTAATTTTTCAAAAACAAAACAAAAATAAAAAAAGTACACAAATAGAAGCGATCGCTTCTATTTGTGTACTTTTTTGTTTTCTTTGGATAAAGTGTTATAATGTTTTATACTCTTTTAATAACCGTAGAAGCATTAAATTATGAACAAAAAACGAAAAATTATAATATCTGTTGTTATTCTTCTTCTGATAGCACCGTTTTTCTTTTTTAGAAATGGAAATGGTGAGTTGGAGTATGTCGTTGTTGAAAAACAAGATATTACAAAAGAAATATTTGAAACAGGAACTGTTAAAAAAGGAGAAGTGCTTTCTGTCGGATTTTCTGAATCAGGAAGAATAGATCGTCTTTTAGTGGAACAAGGAGGTGTTGTTGAAAAGAGTGATGTTTTAGCGTATTTAGATATTGAACAGTTAGAAATAATGAGAGAAGAAGCTGTCGCCACTTTGGATTCTGCAAAAGCAGGGTTAGAAAGAGTTTTGAAAGGAGCGACTCAAGAGCAAGTAGAAGTTGCAGAGGCAAAAGTTCGTTCAGTTGAGACAGCACTTTCTTCTGCCGAGAAAAATCTTGAAAACACGATAAACAGTGTTCAAGAAACACTGAAAACGGCTTACCTTCAAGTTTCCTCTTTGCTGAGTAGCGTTCACAAAGACATTAAAGAAGTGAAAGAGGGCGTGGATGATGTTGTTGATAGAAACTTTACTGGAATTTACTTTCCAGAAACTTACTCTGTTCGTAACAGTAAAATTGCTATTAGAAAAAGTGAAACAACAATCGGTGATTACAAAGAGATGATAACTGAGGATGTTTCTTTTTCAGAAAAAGACGAGGCACTTCTTGTTGTTGAGAGCGAACTAAAAGCAGTAATTAGAGAACTTGATAATATTTTAGATGTTTCAGAAAATGATGATTACTACAAAGAGCAAGTTTCTTCTGATGATATAGATGATCTTCGTTCTTTCCGAACAGTTGTTAATACTAGTTTGAGCAGCATAACTTCTTTAAGACAAAGCATCTCTTCTACTAAAACAGAAACAAACACTCTTGTTGACCTTGCGGAAGCAGAAGTTCGTTCTTTGGAAAAATCTCTTACAGAAGCAGAGAAAGGATTAGAGCAAGTTAAGTCAGAAGCATCAGAAGAAGACATAACAACTCAAGAATCTTTAATAAAGCAAGCAGAAGCAAGTATCTCTCGCCTTGAAAAAAGAATTCAAGATTCAACCTTAACTGCTCCGGTTGATGGAGTTGTTTCTGTTGTTCATCTCAAGGAAAAAGAGATGGCGATCTCTGGTTCTCCTGTTCTATCAGTTGTTCCTGAAGAAAGTTTTCAGATAGAAGTTTTTATCTACGAAGGGGATATTCCAGAAGTAAAAATCGGCAACAAAGTAGATGTTTCTTTGGTCGCTTTTCCTGATGACACTTTCCAAGGAGAAGTGGTTTTTATAAATCCTGTTGGAGAAGTAATAGACGGAGTTGTTTACTACAAAGTTTTAGTTTCTCTTGAAGATTATCCAGAAAAAACAATGATAAATATGACTGCTGATGTGACAATACTAACTGCAAAAAAGGAAGAAGTTTTAACTGTTCCCGAGAGAAATACTTTTGTTGAGGATGGAAAGAGATATGTAAATGTAATAGAAGATGAAGAGATAGAAAAGAGAGAGATTCAGGTTGGAATGAAAGGGGAAGAAAGAGTTTTTGAAGTTTTATCGGGATTAAGTGAAGGAGAAAAAGTTTTAATAACAAACCCTTAGATAATATGGAAAATGTTCTTGAACTAAAAGATGTTTGGAAGACGTATGACTTGGGAAAGATAAAACTGGATGTTCTTCGTGGAATCTCTTTTCAGATAAAAAAAAGTGATTTTGTAATTGTTCTCGGTCCTAGCGGATCAGGAAAGTCAACACTCTTGAATATGATGAGTTGCCTTGATGTTCCAACAAAGGGCCAGGTTTTTTTAGATGGAAAAGATGTCTCTTTCTTTTCGGAAGACAAGTTAGCGGTTGTAAGAGGAGAAAAGATCGGCTTTGTTTTTCAGCAGTTCAACCTTCTTCCCCATCTTACTGCAATTCAAAATGTGGTTCTTCCAACAACTTTTAGAGGAGTTTCCCTTGAAGAAAAAACAGAAAAAGCAAAAGCGATTCTTTCTGATGTTGGTCTTGCTGATCGTTTAAATCATAAGCCATCAGAGCTTTCTGGTGGAGAAAAACAGAGAGTTGCAATCTCTCGGGCTTTAATAAATGACCCAGAAATAATTGTTGCTGACGAACCAACAGGAAATGTTGATTCAAAAACGGGAGCACACATAATGGAACTGCTTAAAAATCTAAACAAAAAAGAAAAAAGAACAGTAGTAGTAGTAACCCACGACAAAGAACTTGAAAAATTCGCAAACAAAACAATAAACATAAAAGACGGAAAACTGATTGACAACTGATTTTTGACATGTGACATTTGACCTTTGACCTTTGACCCTTGACATGTGACATATGACTACTGACAAGTGACATATGACTGTCATTCCCGCACTCTCTTCTGTCATTCCCGTACTTCTCCTTTGTCATTCTGAGCGAAGCGAAGAATCCCTTGAAAGATAAACCATTTTTACACCCCAGGGGTGTAAAACAGGGGTGTAAAAATGGGGTGAATGTTCAAAATCACAAACTTGATTCCCGTCCCACACCATTTGGAGCAGGGTTAAACTGCACGAAGTGAAGCGTGGCAATCCCAACAAAAAATTTTAAATTTTAAATTTTAAATTTCAATTCAATTTCAAATGACTTAATTTTAAATTTTAAAACATCCTTTTTCCTC
>CAZKZM010000052.1:0-4163 GCA_964557305.1 uncultured Candidatus Saccharibacteria bacterium
CCTGTCCCGTGAAGAATCGAAGATTCTTTTTACGGGATTTGGTCATTTGTTCATTTGGTCATTTATTTGAAATTTGAAATTTGAAATTTGAAATTCTTATGTGGTCCTACTACTGTTAGGTTTAGGTTTTTTGGTTGGAAGATTTGTTTTGCTACTTGTTGGACTTGTTCTTTTGTTACGCTTTCAACTTCTTTGAAGACATCTTCTGGGGTGTATGTTTTGTTTTCTAACAGTTGGTTTACTGCGTGGAAGTGTGCGAGGGAGTCGGATGATTCAAGAGTTATTGCGGTTCTTCCTTTGATGTGTTCTTTTGTTTTTCTTAGTTCTTTTTCACTTACTACTTCTTCTGATATTTTTTTATACTCGTCCATTATTGCTTTTACTGCTTGTTCGGTTTTACTGTTTTCAACTCCTGCCATAGTGTATAAAACTCCGGTATCAGGATTATCATCAATGTCTGTTTTTATGTAGTACGCAAGTCCCATCTCTTCTCTTATTTTTGAAAAAAGACGAGAACTCATCATTCCTCCGAGGATTGAAGCAATCACTTCTTGAGTGTAGCGGTGCTCGCTAAACATATTAAATGCTCTTGCTCCTAAGATGATATGAGTTTGATCTGTTTCTTTGTAAAAGTTAAGTAGTGCTGGTTCTTTCTGATCTTCTACTACTGGCTGTACTTTTAAAGGAGTTCCGGTTTTAATTCCAGAAAACGCTTCTTCTACTTCTTGTTCTGCTTTTTTCGGATCTATGTTTCCAGCAACAACAACTACGGTATTTTCTGCCTTATACTGTGAGTCCATATAAGTTAAGAGGTCTTTGCGAGTGATTGCTGATACAGTTTCTTTTGTTCCTGCGATGTTCCATCCTGCTGGCTGATCACCGTAAAGAAGTTCTTGAAAAAGAAGTTCACAGTGAGCCATCGGATTATCAAAATACATATTTATCTCTTCTTTGATTACTCCTTTTTCTTTTTCCATCTCTTTTTCTGGAAGAAGTGAGTTTAGGTAGATATCTGAAACCCAATCAAGAGCTAATGAAAACTTATCAACATTAACTTTTGCGTAGTAGCCGGTGTACTCTTCTCCGGTGAAGGCGTTATAAACTCCTCCTACTTTGTCTAACTCTTCTGCGACTTCAAGAGGAGTTTTTCTTTTTTCAGTTCCTTTGAAGAGCATATGTTCTAGAAAGTGTGATATTCCAGAGTTTTCCTTCTGTTCATACTTTGAACCGGTTTTAACCAAAACAAGAACCGTTGCGACACGGGTGTTTTTTAAGGGAAGGGTTATTATTCTTAGGCCGTTTGGGAGGGTTTTGAGCATAATTTATTGCGCTGATTTACGCTGATTAGTACGCTGATAGAGGCGGATACCTAAATACTAAATTCAAAATTCAAAACTACTGGATTCCCGCCTCCGCGGGAATGACAAGGAGAAGGGCGGGAATGACAGGGAGGGTACGGGAATGACAGCGGGTTTATTTATTCTTCCTCTTCTTGTTGTGGTAGTTTTGTTGGTTTTGTTGTTTCTGCTACTGGTTGTTTTGTGTGTTTGTCTTTTGCTGATAGAACTGCTTCGTGTATTAGGGTATCTTCTTCTGTCAGTTCTGCTGATGAATCAATCTCTATTTGAAGATAAAACGCCATCTTTTCTTTTGCTTTTAGTTCATCAACAGTTATCTCTATCTCTTTTGTTGTTTCGTTAAAGGAAAGTTCGGCTTCTTCTGGAAGTTGCTCTTTGGTAATTGTTGCAAACTGGTTGAGTTTTGTTTTTATTTTTACGCTCTCTATGTCGTTAAACAAACTTTCAACTTCCCACTTAACAATGAACGGTTCTGTTGCATCAAAAGCACCGCCTTCAACAACTACTTCTTGTTTAAGGTTTACAGTTGTATTTATTAAAGCAACCATCTCTTTTATCGCTTTCTCCATTGTTGCTTTTATCTTTACTTCTGGATTAAGAGGAAGGTCTTTTTTTATCTCAACCCAGAACTCAACTTTTCCTTCTTCGTCTTCTCGTAAAGATTGAAGTTCAGAGTTAAAGACATGACTCCATATTATTATGTTTCTGTCTTCTTGAAATCTTCCGTTCATTGCTTCAACTTTGTCAGAATCAATTGTGTTTTTGTCTAAGTCAACTTGAAGAAAAAGATCTTTCAGTGTTTCTTCTCCAAGATTTCGGAAAAATATCTCGTAATGAACGAACTCTCCTGGGGAAGCAATATAACTATCCTTTCCGTTCATCAAAATTGTGAAAAGAAGATTGCTTTGGGAGATAGAAGTTCCTTTTGACGCTTCTTTTAATACTATGAAATTGTCGTTTATCCAAACGCCAAGAGTTGCTCTTACAATTTTAACATCCCCTGACTCTCCTTCAAAAAGACCATCAATATCTATCGCTCCGTCACTTCCTTTGTTTAATACTGGCCATCTCCAAAAATTATTTTCGTCAGCATCAGTTTTTGGAGTACTTCTTATTACATAAAAATCTTCTGGATACTCAACTTGTATTTCTATATCAGTAAGTGGTTTTTCTATGTCAGAAGAAAATAGCAAACGAATACTCTCTTCCACACTTGGATCAACCGTTGATGGTATCTGAATTTCAAAATCAATTGGGACACTATCTATAAAGGCCTTGTGATCTCTTCTTGTTTCATACTTGGCGGTAATATTTTTAGGAACATAACTAATCCATGCTTTCGCATCTAACGAGTCATCTTTTTTACCAAAAGGAGTTGTTTTAAAGATAACAATTTTTTCTTCTCCTGGATTTAACTCTCCTACTTTTATTTCTCTTCGGAGGTCGCCTCTTTTTATTATGTTTTCATCTTCTTCATCTTCAACGGGAACAGAGTTTTCAGGATACTCAAAAACAAGAAGAAACTCTTCTAAACGAGCATCGCTGTTGTTCTTGTATCTCACCACATATTCAAGCTCTTCACCAACTGTGACATCTTCAGGAGCAGTTATTTCAAAATGAACTCTGTCTTGTCCAAAGATGTTCCGCTGATAATAAAAGTAAGCAACTCCAGCGGAGATAACGACTAATATTAGTAGGATTATGGTTATTTTTTTTAGCATAATGATGGTTTAATTTTTTAATTTTGGAATACGCTGATAAGCGCTGATTTATACGCGGATAAACGCGGATGTGAACACAGATGAACACGGATATATAAATACTAAATTCTAATATCTAAATTCTAAACAAATTCTAAATACTAAATTCAAAATTCAAAACTACTGGATTCCCGCCTACGCGGGAATGACAGGGGGTTAAAGGTCACATGTCAAATGTCAAATATTGTTTATATAACTTTTTGTTATTTTTATGCAACGGTTGGCGTCTTCTAAGAATACTTTGCTTATGTCGTCTATGTATATTCCTGATGGTTTTTTTGTGTAGCACTCTTTGCACAAAACTCCTTTTTTTTCGGGGTTAAAGTAGCACTCTTTTTCTATTTTTTTGCTACACTTTATACACTCCTTAGTATATACCCGATAGCCCAAAAAATAAAGTAGGCGAAAAGAATATGCACACCACATTATTTTTAACTTTTCTTTGGAAAGGTTTTTTTCTTCTATCTCTTGAAGAGTTTCAAGAAGAAGAAGAAAGATGTTCTCATCTTTTTCTTGGTCTTTGATAAAAAGAAGAGTTGTTTCTGCAATGCGGTAAAAAAGAGAAAGTTTTGCTAGATCTTTTTTTGTTTTGCTAAAACTTGATAAGAGAACGGCGTCGGTAAGTGTATTGTATTTTTTCCCTTGTATAAACTCAACTTCTACAAAAGAAAAAAGTTGAGTACTTGCTCTTAGTTTTGGTCTTCCTTTTCGGATAGACCTTCCTTTTGCTGTTATCTTCCCAAAGTCACGAGTATAAAAAGTTAAAATCCTGTCGTATTCACCGACTTCTTTGCTTTCTAAAACTACTGCTTGGGTACGGTGGTGAGTGAACATTTTTTTTAAATTCAAAAGTCAAAATTCAAAACAGTAATACTACTTGTCATTCCCGCGGAGGCGGGAATCCTCGTGGATTTAATTTCAAATTTCAAATTTCAAATTTCAATTGAATGACTAAATTTTAAAACAACTTACTCATAGCTTTGTGATTATATGTTTTAAAATTTAAACATTTAGAAATTTGAAATTGATTTGAAATTTGAAATTT
>CAZKZM010000053.1:0-21071 GCA_964557305.1 uncultured Candidatus Saccharibacteria bacterium
GTTGCTTCAAAATCTTTTACAAAAGAAATTTTTAAAAAGAATCCTTCTATAAAAGTTTTTGAAAAAGATTGTCCGCTTCTTGTTCCTTTAATTGAAGCAGACGAAAACAATAGAGAAGCAGAAGATCTAATTTTAAAAAATTACTTAAACTTTTTAACTGACAAAAAAATAGATACTTTGATCTTGGGATGTACTCATTATTTTTTTTGGAAAGAAAGAATAAAGAAGATAGTGGGGGAGGGGGTTAGTATTGTTTCTCAAGAAGAGATTATTCCTGACAAGTTAGAAAAATATCTTTGCAAGCATCAAAAAATAAAAGAGAAGATAGGAAGAGAGGGGAGTGTTGATTTTTATTTAACTGATTTTGATCTTAACTTCAAAAAACAAGCAGAAAGTTTTTTTCAAAAAAAATTAATTTTCAAAAAAATTAAACTGTAAAACTTTACATATTTTTTTTATTTACTATAATAATATTATAGGGAGATAGGGGGAGTCCCCACAAAAGGTCGATTTACTAAAATTTATTTAAAAAATAAAATATGAATGACTTTACTAAAGTTACTCAAAACAATTTAGTTGATTTTTGGGATGGTTTTGTTAATTTTATTCCAAACTTAACAGGAGCTTTAATTGTCCTTATTGTTGGATGGATAGCTGCAATTGTTGTTGGAAAAATAATTGGTGGAATCTTGTACAGATTAAAATTCAACGAACCATTTAAAGGAGAAAAATGGGATAAAGCAATGGAGCAAGCTAATATAAATATCAACCCTTCTGACTTTTTAGGAAAAGTTGCAAAGTGGGTTGTTTTTGTTTTAGTAATATGGATCGTAGCAGATATACTTAATCTTGAACAAGTTACTATTTTTGTAGGAAAAATAATTGATTACATTCCGAATGTTATCGCAGCAACATTAATCTTTATCATTGCAGTGATAATTGGAGAACTTCTCTCAAAATTAGTAATTGCTACTGTTGAAAAATCAGAGTTTCCTTACTCAAGATTATTTGGAACAGTTGTAAAAGTTGCTATTTGGATAGTTGCTACAATTGCTATATTAGTTGAACTTGGAGTTGCAGAAGAGTTGCTAATGATTTTGTTTAGTGGATTAGTTGCATTTCTTGTTATTGCTCTTGGCCTTTCTTTTGGGCTTGGAGGAAAAGATGCTGCTGCAAAGTTTATTGAAACTATTAAGAAGAGTATAAAATAAAGACATAGGCGTTGAAAAGTAGGAGGACGGTCCTCCTACTTTTTTAATGCTTTTGATCGCATTTTTTAGGGCTCTTGACATTTTTTTTTATTTTGATAAACTATGTGGTACTAACAAAAAATAATTATTTACTTAATGTATATTACTGATATTTAAATATAAAAAATAACTGGAAAGATTTTTAATCCGCTTTCCTGCGGTTTTTTTTTGGGAACAACAATATACCTCAGAATTACTTTTGTGGCATGCGGTTGTTCCGCAGAACTTTAAACAACTGAATATTGAACAATATAGACACAGAAGAGTGTAGAATATAAATATTATTTTTATTCTATACTTTAAACAAAAAATAGTAATTACTAATTACTAGCCAAAATGCATTTACAGGCTAATGGTGGATGCCTTGGGATGTCCGGGCGATGAAGGACGTGGCGTGCCTGCGATAAGCTTCGGGGAGGTGGTAAGCAACCTACGATCCGGAGATTTCCGAATGGGGGAACCCACTTAAGAGTTAATCTTAAGTATCTGAATCGTGCGATTCAGAAGCATACCCGCTGAAGTGAAACATCTCAGTAAGCGGAGGAAAATAAAACAATAGTGATTCCCTTAGTAGTGGCGAACGAACGGGGAACAGCCCAAACCTGGCCGCATCACACTGTGTGTGATACGGAAATCACAAATACTAAATCACAAATTCCAAACAAATCACAATGTTCAAAATAACAAATTCAAAACGTTTAGAATTTTGAAAATTGAGATTTTGGATTTATTTAGGATTTAGAATTTTGAATTTAGAATTTCCGCAATCACGCGTAGCGTGATGCGGCTAGGGGTTGTAGGATAAATACTTCCTTTTGGAGAGAGTTTAAAAGTAAAAGTTATTAGTTGAATGTTCCTGGAAAGGACAGCCATAGAGGGTAACAGCCCCGTAAGCGAAAATAATTTTTCGCTCTTTGTATTTACTCCTGAGTACCATCGAGCACGATAACTTGGTGGGAATCTAGCAGGACTATCTGCTAAGGCTAAATACCGCGACATCACCGATAGTGAACCAGTACCGTGAGGGAAAGGTGAAAAGTAGCCCGTTGAGGGCGGTGAAATAGAACCTGAAACCATTAGCTTACAAGGAGTAGGAGTCGTTTGTGCCTCACTGCGTTCGTCACAAACTCAAACGCAAAAATCAAAACGCAAAACGCAAAACGAAGGTGTTCCGATTTCATCGGAACGAATTATTAAAATAATCATCGCTGAAAGCGACACCTAAGTTTTGACTTTTGAATTTTGAGTTTTGAGTTTGAGCAAGTAACGAGCGTAGCGAGGCACAAGCGATGACTGCGTGCCTTTTGCAGAATGAGCCAACGAGTCTGTCATATCAGTTTGCTTAAGTCCTTCCGGGACGGAGGCATAGGGAAACCGAGTGTTAATAGCGCGAAATTTATTGGTGTGGCAGGACCCGAAGCCAGGCGATCTTACCATGGGCAGGATGAACCTTGTAGAGATACAAGAGGAGGTCCGAACCCGTAGATGATGCAATATCTTGGGATGACCTGTGGTAAGCAGTAAAAAGCTAATCGAGCCTGGTAATAGCTGGTTCTCTCCGAAATAGTTTTAGGACTAGCGTCTTTAGTAAACTTTGGGGGTAGAGCACTGAATGGAACTACGGGGGCTTTTGCCTAGTTTTTCCAACCAAACTCCGAATACCAAAGTTATAACGCTGAAGGCAGTCAGAATGTGGGGGCTAAGCTCCATGTTCAAAAGGGAAACAGCCCAGACCCCAATATAAGGTCCCTAAACCCAAACTAAGTGTGTTAAAGGAAGTGATTTTCCAGAGATAACCGGAAGGTTAGCTTAGAAGCAGCTATCCTTTAAAAAGTGCGTAACAGCTTACCGGTTAAGGAGTTTTGCACCGAAGATTTACGGGACTAAAGTTTGGTACCGAAGATGGGGACTCTCGTGCTTTGCACGAGAGTGGTAGGAGAGCGTTCTTTGTTCAGCGAAGCTTACGATGTGAGTCGGAGTGGAGGGCAAAGAAGTGAGAATGTTGGCATGAGTAACCGCAATTCCGGTGAGAACCCGGAACGCCGCAAACCTAAGGTTTCCTTGGCAATGTTAATCATCCAAGGGTTAGGCGGGCCTAAGGGGAAGCCTAAAGGCGTACCCGATGGACAGCTGGTTAATATTCCAGCCCTTCTTATTATTTTTCTTTAATGAGACGGAGATTTGTAACTTGATCAGATTATCGGATTTCTGTTCTTGCTCTGAGGGGTAACCCGATGGAGTGAGGGGATGTCTCGTTTTGCGAGATGAACTCAAGTGAGCAATCTTCCCAGAAAACCGTTAAAGGAGTTAAATAATATGAAACCGTACCGAAAACCGACACAGGTGGGTGAGTGTAAGTGTACTAAGGCGAACGAGTGAAACCTCGTTAAGGAACTCGGCAATAAAGCGGCCGTAACTTCGGGATAAGGCCTGCCCAATCGTTCCTCACTGCGTTCGAAACTAAACGCAAAAATCAAAACGCAAAACGCAAAACGAAGGTGTTCCGATTTCATCGGAACGAATTATTAAAATAATCATCGCTGAAAGCGATACCTAAGTTTTGACTTTTGAATTTTGAGTTTTGAGTTTGAGCGACGAACATAGTGAGGAGCGATTGGGCCGCAGCGAAAGTTCCCCTGGCGACTGTTTATTAAAAACACAGGTCCCTGCTTAACTCGAAAGAGGATGTATAGGGGCTGACGCCTGACCAGTGCTGGAACGTTAAGCTCGCCGGTCTTGTGCTTGCACAAGGCTGAGTGTGTGAAGCGCCAGTAAACGTCGGCGGTAAGGTAATAGTTGCCGCCCCTGAAAGGTAACTTTCAGGAAAACAACTTGGCCATATGCTGGAAACACCGGGTATATTGAACTACTCACCATTTAATGTTAAAATCAAAAAATGGAAGTAAAAATGTTCAATCGATGCGGTCAATCAGCAGGAAAGGCTTCTTGTATTAAGAAAATTCCTGAAAATATTGGTTGGTATCTTAGTGGATTTGCTGATGGAGAGGGAAGTTTTAATCTTTCTGTTATAAAAAGAAGTGATTATAGGAAAAAGTGGAAAGTAAGTTTGTCTTTTAATATTTCTCAAAAAGATCAAACTGTACCACTTCTTTTTCAAAAAACACTTTCTTGTGGAAAGATTAGATATAGGAAAGATGGAATATGCTATTACGAAGTAAGAAGCATAAAAGAAATTACAGAAAAAGTTATTCCCTTTTTTAAAAGATTTCCACTAAAAGGAAAGAAACAAAGAAAAAGCTTTGATGTTTTCTTTGAAATTTCAAAGATAATGAAACAAAAAAAGCATCTTCATTATGAAGGAATGAAAAAAATCATCCAACTGAGAGAAGAAGTAAAAGTTGGAAGAAGAAGAAAGTATACAAAAAACCAAATTCTTAAAACATACAAGAAGAATCCTCAGAGACTACACGCCAAGCCCCTGTAAGAATAAAGGAATTTACAGGGTGAAGATATAGTCCGTGCCTTATGGCGACATAGGGAATCTTCAGAACTATAACCGTCTTAAAGTAGCGTAATCCCTTGCCGGGTAAGTTCCGGCCCGCACGAAAGGCTTAACGACTGGGGGGCTGTCTCAACGAGGCGCTCGGTGAAAATGCAATACCGGTGAAGATGCCGGTTACCTGTGGCTAGACGGAAAGACCCCGGAAGCTTCACTGTATCCTGATAGTGAGCTCTGATCATAGATGCGAAGCGTAGGTGGGAGACTTTGAACCTTTAATTTCGGTTAAAGTGGAGTCGCCAATGGGACACCACCCTTTTATGATTTTAGTTCTAACTCCAATTAGCATTTGGAGGACATTGTCAGGGGGTCAGTTTAAGTGGGGCGCTTGCCTGCTAAAGAGTAACGGAGGCGTCCAAAGGTCAGCTAGCTCCGGATGGAAATCGGAGTTATCGTATAAAGGCATAAGCTGGCTTGACTGCAAGGCGGATAAGCCGCGCAGATACGAAAGTAGGGCTTAGTGAACCGACGTATTTTATAGAAAATGCGGAGATCAACAACTAAAAGCTACTCCGGGGATAACAGGCTAGTAGGGCCCGAGAGTCCACATCAACGGCTCTGTTCGGCACCTTAACACATCGGGGTGCTGTAGGAGTAATCCTATACCTTTTCTTGAAAATAATTCAAGAATAAACAAAAAAACGGCTTATAACGGTGAACTCCATATTGATAAAACCCAGCATTTATGTTAAATTAATTAATATGGACAATACCGTGGGAAGTTTAACTCAATTCCAAAAATCAATTATTAAAGGAACAATTTTAGGAATTAATTGCAGAGTATTTCATTGATGAGATGAAGTACAAAATCAACTGAGTTAAACCCCGTAGAGACTTGTGAGCTTTTATCGCTCCTTATATAAGGTTCAAACTTATATAACACGCCGTCCCCAGTTTTCTGCACTGGGTGAAGATATAGTCCGATCCTTCTGGTAACAGAAGAAAAACGACAGCGATGTCGGCTCATCTCATCCTGGGGGTGAAGCAGCTCCCAAGGGTTTGGCTGTTCGCCAATTAAAGAGGTACGTGAGCTGGGTTAAGACCGTCGCAAGACAGGTTGGTCCCTATCTACCACAGGCGTAGAGTATTGAGGGAATTTGACGATAGTACGAGAGGACCTCGTTGAACTAACCTCTGGTGTATCGGTTGTCGTGCCAACGGCACTGCCGAGTAGCTAAGTTAGGCAGGGATAAGCGCTGAAAGCATCTAAGCGCGAAGCCCATCCCAAGATTAATACTCATAGACCCCTTGAAGATGACAAGGTTGATAGGCTGTAAGTGTAAGAGCAGTAATGTTTTTAGCTGAGCAGTACTAATTGGTCGTGCATTTTGGCTAGTAGTTAGTAATTATTATTTTTTCAATTCGTTACCCTAGTTTGAGGTCTTTGTAAGGCGACTATACTGAAGGTGCTCCACCTGTTCCCATTCCGAACACAGAAGTGAAATCCTTTAAGGCCGATGGTAGTCCGTAAGGGCGAGAGTAGGTAGTCGCCCTACAAAGACCTTGAAAACATAAGAGTATGTAAAAAAGAGCTACAACAATAGTAGTTCTTTTTGTTTTACAAATAAGACAGATATTGCTATAATTACGGTTATTATTTAGTTATTATGATTAAAAAAAATAACCGTTTTTTGTTTATTTCTTTTCTGGTAGTGATTTTTTTGCTGGTTATTTTTTTTACATCAGCATCTTCAGTTATTAAAAACACAACTTTTAAAATAACAGGTTCTTTTCAAGAAAAAATAACAGAAAAAGGAAGTGGTTTCTTTGAAACTTTTAATGCTTTTAGAAATACTAACGCTTTAAAAGATGAAGTAAAAAAACTTCGCATTGAAAATAAAAAACTTTTAGTTGCATTGTCAGAGATGGAAGAATTAAGGGAAGAAAACGAGGTAATTAGAAAGGCAGTTGATATTGAAGCTGGAGACGACGAGAAGAGAGTAGTAGCAAATATTATTGGAAGAGATTTATCTGGATTCCAGATAATAATTTCTCACAAAAAAAATGAATTTGAAGTTGGTGATCTTGTCCTCACTCCAGAAGGAGTTTTGATCGGAAAAATAGCAGAAAATTACGGAACATCTTCTAAGGTTTTATTATTAGGAAACAAAGAAAGTTCTTTTGAAGTAAGGGTTCAAAACAGTGATAATCCGATTGGCGTTATAAAAGGAACTGGAGACGATCTTTTATTGCTAGACCTTATTCCCCAAGATGAAAAAATAGAAACGGGAGATTTGGTAGTAACCCTTCCAACAGGAGAGAGTGAGATTAGGGGAGTGCTAATTGGAGAAATTATTGAAACAGTAAGAGATGATGTTGGCACTTTTACAAAAGCTTATGTAAAACAAGATATTAATCCTCGCTATCTTGATTATCTTGTTGTTGTTACAAAAAAAGATGAATAAAAAAAACCTGAAAACAGTTAAGCTTATCCTTGGAGCAGTTTTTATATCTTTCTTTTCTTTATTTCTAAGTAGTTTCTTTTTCAGTTTTTTGTTTTTCAATCTTTCTTTCTTTTTTCTTTTCATTCCTGCTGTTCTTTTTTCTTTAATAGAAAGACCTGAAAAAAATAATAGTTATTTTTTAGCTTTTTTTGTTGGATTTTGGCTTGATGTTTTTTCTATGTATCCAGTTGGTTTTCATATTTTAATTTTACTTGCAATTACTTTTTTGATTAAAGTAGTTGTTAAAAGATATGTTAGGATTTAATTTTTTTCGAAGAAAAAGAAGTTATCTTGAAAGTGATATTGAACCTCATGAGGTTTTTATAGACACTTTGGCAGAAAAAAAAGAAAAAGAGATTGGAATTTCAAAAAAAAGAATAGAAGTTCATCTTTCTTCAAAAAAAATGTACTCTTTTGTTCTTTTCTGTTTTTTCGTTCTTTTTGTTTTAATTGGCCGTTCTTTTTATATGCAGATTGTTGAAAAAGATTACTACTCCTTGCTTGCTGCTCGTAACTTTTTGTCAATATCAAGTAATCAAACAGAACGAGGAATAATTTATGACCGAGAGGGAAATCAATTGGTTTACAACAATCCTCGTCACGATCTTTACTTTCAAAAAACAGCAATATCTTCTGCTGAAGAAAGTGCTATTAAAGAAGTTGCGCAACTTTTTGGATATGATTTTCAGGAGTTGCTAGAAAAAGCAGATGACAGTAAGGGAACCCCAGTTCTTATTAAGAAAGGGTTAGCCCACGAAGACCTGGTTAAAATGGAAACAAAAATAGAACACTTATCTGGTTTCTATATAGAAAGTAGTTTAGGAAGAAAGTATGAAAAAGGAGAAGAGTTTGCTCATATTTTAGGATATATTGGGAAGATAGACATAGAAACATTGAAAGAAAATCCCGAAAAGTATAAAATAAATGATTATGTTGGAAAAACTGGAGTTGAAAGATATTATGAAGATTATTTATCAAGAGCAGGAGACAAGATTGAGATAGAAAGAGATGTTGTTGGCGATGTAAAAGAAAGAAAAATTGTTGATTCAGAGGGTAACGGAGAAAACATTGTTCTTACAATTGACCCAAGATTACAAGAAATATCTTATCAAAAAATTATTGAAAAATTAGAAGAAACAGGGCTTAAAAAAGTATCTTTAGTAGCAATAGATCCAAGCAACGGAGAGATATTAGCAATGGTTAGTACCCCAACTTTTGATAACAACATCTTTAATCAAAGTATATCCAGTGATTCTTATAGAGAGTTGTTTGAAAACAAAGACGGGGCTTTTTTGAACAGAACCATCTCAATTGGATATCCAACAGGATCAGTTATCAAACCTCTTTTAGCAGTAGCAGCCCTTGAGGAAGGTATTATCTCTCCGGAAAAAGAGATATACAGTAAGGGGTATATAACAGTTCCAAACCCGTGGAATCCTTCAGAAGTTTCTATTTTTAGGGATTTTCAAGCTCACGGATGGAGAGATATGAGAGAAGCGATTGCGGTTTCAAGTAATGTTTATTTTTATTCTATTGGGGGAGGATATGAGGATCAAGAAGGGTTAGGAGCAACAAGAATAAACAAATATCTCCGTCTTTTTGGATGGGGTGAAAAAACAGGAGTTGATATTTATGGTGAAAAAGAAGGATTTATTCCAACTCCTGAGTGGAAAAAAGAAAACCTAAATGATATATGGCGAATTGGAGATACTTATAATCTTTCTATCGGACAAGGATATCTTTCTGCTACTCCTTTGCAAGTAACAACCGCCTTTGCTAGTATTGTTAACGGAGGAGTACTCCTTGAGCCACATATTGCAAAAGAGATAATAGACGATGATGGCGTTTTGACAAAACAATTTGAAACAGTAATAATAAGAGATAATATTGCAAAACAAGAAAATTTAGAAGTAGTTAAAGAAGGAATGAAGAAAACAGTAGAAATCGGAACAGGAAAAGCTCTTCAAGAAGTTTCTGTTTCTGTTGGTGCAAAAACAGGTACAGCACAAACTTCAAAAGTAAATGTAACAAATAGTTTAATCTCTTTGTTTGCTCCTTATGACAATCCAGAGATAGTAATGACAATTGTTGTAGAAGGGATTGACGGCGTTGTTCCGGTTGCAGTTCATTTAGCAAGAGATATTCTTTCAGAATATTACAAGGAACCAAGCGTTAATAATTAAAGATTATTCGTGATAATTTATAGTGCTATGAAGAAATGTTTTACAAAACAAGCAATAGAAAAATTAAAAGAAGAACTTTATCGTTTAGAAAACGAAAAAAGAAATGAAGTTGCAGAAAAATTAAAATATGCTGCTTCTTTTGGCGATCTTAGTGAAAACTCTGCATATGATGAGGCAAAAGACGAACAAAATATGTTAGAAAGTAAGATCTCTCAACTAAGGCAGACGATTAAAGAAGCAACTGTAATAGAAAAAGAAGAAGAGGGAAGTGGTGTTGTTCAGATGGGATCTAAAATAACCGTGGAGAGTAATAAAGAGGAAGAAGTTTTTGAAATTGTAAGTGGAACAGAAGCAGACCCTTTAAGTGGAAAAATATCGTGCGAATCTCCAATTGGAAAAAGTTTTTTAGGAAAAAAAATTAGTGATGATTGTTCTGTTAAAACTCCTTCAGGAGAAGTTAATTATAAAATTAAAAAAATAGATTAATATGGATCGTGAAAAAGCACTGACTTTAATCAAAAGTTATGTTAAAAATAAAAACAGCATTAAGCATATGCTGGCTGTTGAAGCAGTAATGAGATCTTTAGCAAAAAGATTTAATGAAGATCAAGATTTGTGGGGATTAGTAGGGTTAGTTCACGACATCGATATGGAGATTGTTGATTACAGAAACAATCCCGAACTTCATGGGAAAAAAGGAGTAGAAATTTTAAAAAAAGAGGGTTTTTCAGAAAAAGTAACTAATGCTGTTCTTGCTCATAACAAGGAAACTGGAAAAAGCAGAGACACTCTTCTTGAAAAGTCAATATACTGCGTTGATCCTTTGACGGGTCTTATCGTCGCAAGCGTTTTGGTTCTTGAATCAAAAAAAATAAAAGATCTTTCACCTTCTTCTGTATTGAAAAGATTTAAAGAAAAGTCGTTTGCCAAAGGAGCGGACCGGGAAGTAATATCTGCATGTAGTGAGATAGGAATGACTTTAGAAGAATTTGTTGAAGAAGGAGTTCAGGCAATGCAAAAAATAGAAAAAGAGCTTGAGTTATAAGGGGGTAATTGTAAATATAAATTATTAAAAACAAAAATATGATGGATATAAAGTTTATAAGAGAAAACAAAGAAGTAATGAAAAAAGTTGTTATTGAAAAAAGAATTGATTTAGATATTGATAAACTTTTATCCTTGGACGAAAAAAGAAGAGATCTTATAAAGAAAATTGAAGAACTTCGGGCAGAACAAAACAAACTAACAAAAGACAATATTGAAAAAGGGAAAGAGATCAAAGAAGAAATAAAGAAACTTACTCCTGATCTAAAAGAAACAGAAGAGGAGTATGAAGCAGTAATGCTTCTTGTTCCAAATGTTCATTCCAAGGATACTCCCGTTGGAGTTGATGACAAAGATAATGTTGAAGTTTCTAAGTGGGGAGAAGTTCCTTGTTTTAACTTTGAAATAAAAAGTCATATTGACCTTGGAAAAGAGCTTGATATTATTGATTTTGAAAAAGGAGTTAAAACAAGTGGCTTTAGAGGATATTATCTGAAAAATGAAGCTGCTTTTATGTCTCTTGCTTTGCTTTGGTACTGTATTGAGAAGATGACAAAAAAAGGATTTACCTTGATGATCCCCCCAACAATACTAAGAGAGTTTGCGCTATTAGGAAGTGGACACTTTCCGTTTGGGAAAGAAGAAGTTTATCAAATTGCCAATCCAGGAAAACTTTCTGATGGTAGTAGTGTTAAAGAAAAACTTTATCTTGGAGGAACTTCAGAGCCAGCATTGTTAGCATATTATGCTGATACTCTTTTCCAAGAAAGCGAACTTCCTATTAAGACCTGTGCTTTTTCACAGTGCTACCGTTCAGAAGTTGGAAGTTACGGAAAAGACACGAAAGGACTTTACCGCGTTCGTGAGTTTATGAAAGTAGAGCAAGTTGTTCTTTGCAAGAACGATACAGAAGAATCAAACCGTTGGTTGGAAGAGATGAGGGGAATATCTGAAGAGATCCTTCAGGACTTAAAACTTCCTTACCGAGTAATTCAGGTATGCACAGGAGATATGGGGGCTGGAAAACACAAGATGTATGACATTGAAACTTGGATGCCATCAAGAGAGTCATATGGAGAAACACACTCTGATTCTAACTTAACCGACTGGCAACCACGAAGATTAAATATTAAGTATAAAAATAAAGATGGAGAAAGGGTCTTTGTTCACGCCTTAAACAATACTGTTATCGCCTCTCCTCGGATTTTAATTGCTATTTTAGAAAACTATCAGAGAGAAGATGGAAGCATTGCTGTTCCTGAGGTTCTACAAAAACTTATTCCTTTTAAAGAAATAAGAAGAAAAATATGAATTTGAAGATCAATTACTCTGTTTCAAAAAAAAAGTGGGATGATTTTTTGAAAAAAAGAGGTCAGAATTTTTTGCAGTCATTTTCATGGGGAGAGTTTAAAAAAAATTATCAGAAAGTAAAAAGAATCCAAGTAGAAAAAGATGGGAAAATTGTTGGAGTTTGCCAGTTTTTCAAAGAAAAAAATCTTTTTGGAAGTTACTTTTACATTCCTTTTGGTCCTGTTGCAGATAGCCAGGAAGTTGTCTCTGAAATTATCAAAGAGGTTGTTAAGCAAGCGAAAAAAGAAAAAGACATTTTTTTCATTAAAATAGAATCAGTTAATGACATAAAGCAAGGAGTTTGTTCTTATCACCGAATACAACCCCAGAAAACACTTTTTCTTGAGATAGAAGATGATCCAGATGATCTTTTGAAAAAATTTAGAAAAAGCACCCGTTATAACATAAAGCAAGCGGCAAGAAAAGGGGTTTCTATTGAAAAGGGAGGTGATGTTGATTATTTTTTCGAGATGATAGAAAAAACAAAAGAAAGACAAGGATTTGAAACTTATCCAAAAGAATATTTTAAAAAAATATTAGAAAACTACAAATCTGATATTATTCTTGCAAAATATGAAGAAAAGGTAATTGCTGCTAATATTGTTGTTTATTTTGGTGAAATGGCGACATATCTTCATTCAGCTTTTGATTATCGCTACCGAAATTTTAATGCGCCAGCACTTCTTCGTTTCAAGTCAATTGAAATTGCCAAAAAGAAAGGATGCAAAAAATATGATTTTTGGGGCCTTGATGAAAAAAAATTTCCAGGAGTTACAAAATTCAAAAAAGGATTTGGCGGAAAAGAGTTTATTTACCCACCAACAAGAGATATTCCTTTAAAAAAGGGAAGATATTTTGTTTATTATCTTGCTTCTATAATTAAAATGCACTTAAAATGAAAAAAATACTTGAATTTTTATTAAAAACGGTAACGATTTTAATTATTCGCAAGTATAATCCCTTAATTATAGGGATTACGGGCAGTGTTGGAAAAACATCAACAAAAGAGGCCATTTATTCAACATTTTCTGGAGTAAAAAAAATACGAAAAAGTTCAGGGAATTTGAATACAGAAGTTGGAGCTCCTCTTGTTTTCTTTAAAGAAAACAAGCCGGGAAAAAATATTTTTGGCTGGTTTTTAATAATTATAAAAGGACTTTTTCTTCTTATTAAAACAGACAAAAACTATCCTGAAGTAGTTATTTCTGAGATGGCAGCTGATAAACCAGGAGATTTAGATTACTTGGGAAGTTTTATTAAACCAGACATCTCTGTTATAACTGCTGTTGGAAAAGTTCCTGTTCATATTGAGTTTTATAAAAATGCAAAAGAGGTTGCAAAAGAAAAAAGAAAGATAATTAAAGCAACCAAAAAAGATGGCACTGTTATTTTAAATAATGATGATCCTTATGTTTCAAGGATGAAAACCAAGAAAAAGAAAAGTTTTTCTTTTGGATATAAAGAAGAATCTGATGTTGTTATAAAAAGTTTTCAAACAAAATCTACAAAAGGATCTTTTGGAGTTTTACAGTATAAAGATAAAGATTTTTCTTTTTCTTTACCTTCTTGCATTGGAGATTCCTTTGCTTATATCGCTGCTACCGTTTTTACTGTCGGAATTTCACTTAAGATTAAGCCCGAAGAAGTTACTAAGTTGATGGAAAAAATACGTCCGGCAAAGGGAAGGATGTATCTTATTAAAGGGATAAAAGAAACTGTGATTATTGATGGAAGTTATAACGCATCTCCATTATCAACAAAATCAGCTCTTCTAACTTTAAAAAAAATGGACGGAAAAAGAAAGATTGCAGTCATTGGAGATATGTTAGAGCTCGGAAGATACTCTGCAAACGAACACCGAAAAATAGGAAAGTTAGCGGTTACTTGCTGTGACTATCTTTTTGTAGTAGGAGGTTGGTCTACTGTTGTTGAAAAATCAGCAATCTGCGAAGGAATGAAGAAAGAAAATGTTTTTTCTTTTTTAAAATCAAGCGATGTAGTTCAAGAAGTTGAAAAGATAATCTCTCCAAAAGATGTTATTTTAGTGAAAGGGTCGCAAGGAACAAGAACTGAAAAAGTTGTTTTAGGGTTGATGAAAAATCCCAAAAAGGCGAAAAAAAAGTTGGTTCGTCAAGATAAATATTGGAAAAATAAATGACAAAAAATATTTTCAAAAAAAAGAAAAAAACGCTTTTTGGAAGTGTTTTTTTTAGTTATTTTTTTCTTTTTGTATCGCTTTTTTTATTTTTTTATTTTTTTCAAGGACAGCAGTTTATACAAATCCAAGAAGTGGTAGTTAGTGCTGAAAAAAAATTAATACTAAGCGAAGAGGAAGTAACTAAAAACATAGAAAAAGCAGTTAATAATAATTTTTTATTTTTTTCAACAAGTAATATTTTTTTAGCAAGAAAAAGCAAGATTATAAATAAGATAAAAGAAGAAGAACCAACGGCAAAAGAGGTTGTTGTTGAAAAGTTTTTTCCGTCAAAATTAAAAGTTGAAATCATTAGCAGAAAACCAGAAGTTATTTTTTGTAAAGAAAAAGAACTTGAAAACTGTTTTTATGTTGATGAAGAAGGGGTTGTTTTTAAAAAAGCAGAAGAGAAGGAAAACTTTATATTTTTTATAAACAATAACAAGTTCAATCTTGGTGATCAGTTAATTAAAAAAGAGGCTGTTGAAAATTTATTTTATTTAGAAAAAGAAATCTCGTTGCTTGGCTTTGATGTTTTTTTGTTTGATCTAAGTGATAAAAAAACAACAGAAGTAATCGCTAACAACAACTTAAAAATTATTTTTTCAAATGATAACTTCAAGGAAAATATTGAAAAGTTGAAGCTTGTAGTTAAAAAAACATCAGAGGAGGGAGAGGAGTGCCTTGAATATATCAATTTAAAAATTAAAGACAAAGTTTACTGCAAATAAAAAATAGATATTGGCACTCTTGACAAAAGATTGCTAATTTTCTATTATTATGTATGGATGATATATTAACAGAAAGACAAAAAATAATACTTCAGATTGTTATTCGTGAATATATAGAGAGTGCAAGTCCAATAAGCTCTAAGTTTATTGAAGAAGAATATGACTTAGGAGTTTCTCCTGCAACAATAAGAGCAGAGCTTTATGATTTAGCGAGAAAAGGTTATCTTTATCAGCCACACACATCGGCAGGAAGAGTTCCAACAGATAAGGGGTACCGTTTTTTTGTTGACTCTTTGAGTGAAATAGAAGCAAAAAAACTAGAATATAAAATGGCAAAAGAGATTGCAAAAATACAAAACGAAGTTGTAGGAAAAATGAAGTTCATAAGAGAGTTCACAAGATTGCTTGCTGATACCTCTTCAACGCTAAGCGTCTCTTACTTTCCTAGAGAAAACATCTTATTAAAAGAAGGGTGGTCAAAGGTAGTAAGCGATCCCGATTTTGAAAGCATTGAAAGAGTCCGTGATTTTATGACTTTAGTTGCTGATTTTGAAGAAAATATTGATTCTTTTTTATTAAACAAGGAGGGAGATTGCGTCCAGGTTTATATCGGAGATGAAAATCCTTTTTCTGGAAAAAAAGATTTTAGTATTTTAATTTCTTCTTGCACTATATCAAGGAAAAAAGGTCTTTTAGCAATAATGGGTCCAAAAAGAATGCCTTATGACAGAAATATATACCTCGTAGAGTCAATTATAAAGTTATTAAAAAATTAACATAGAATGAAAAAAGAGAATGATAAAATAAAAATTATAAAACTAAAAAAAATTGCCCAAAAAATAAAAAGAGAGAGAGATGACTACTTGAACGATTTGAAAAGAGCAACCGCAGATCTTGTAAACTATAAAAATAAAGAAAGCGAAAGAACCGCAGAGACAGTAAACAGAGAAAAAGAAAAGCTACTTTTAAAAATGATTGATGTTTTGGATAATTTTGAAAGAGCAGTTGTTGAAATTCAGAAAAAAGAAGAAGATAATGACATAATAACTGGAATTTTAGCAATAAAAGAGCAGATAAAAAAAGTTTTAGAAAATGAGGGAGTTTCTGAGATAAAAGCAATTGGAGAAGAGTTCAATCCTGAGTATCACGAAGCAGTTGATGTTGTAGAAAAAAAAGATTTTGAAAGCGGAGTAGTGTTAGAAGAACTTCAAAAGGGATACCTTTTTAATGGTAAAATAATTCGTTCTTCAAGAGTTAGAGTAACAAAATAATAACCGACAAATAATGAAAATATAAGTTATTTGTCTTGAAAATATGAGTAAAATATTAGGAATAGATTTAGGAACGACTTTTTCTGCAATGGCAATCGTTGCCGAAGGAGGAGAAGCAAAAATAATTGAAAACAAAGAAGGAGAAAGAACAACTCCTTCGGTTATTGCAATAAGCAAGAAGGGAGAAAGAATGGTTGGTTCAATAGCAAGAAGACAACAAGTGACAAATCCTGAAAACACTGTTTTTGCAGTAAAGCGACTGATCGGAAGAAGATTTGAAGATCCTGAGACAAAAGAGATGAAAAAGACCATTCCTTATCAGATAAGGAAAGAAGAGAAAGGGGATGGAATTGAAATTAAACTTGGTGAAAAGTGGCACAAACCAGCTGAAATATCAGCAATGATTCTTCAAAAATTAAAAAAGGATGCCGAAGAGAAGATTGGCGAGAAGATAACTGACGCGATAATAACTTGTCCTGCATACTTTGATGATGCTCAAAGAAAAGAAACAAAAATAGCAGGAGAGATTGCAGGATTTAATGTTCGTCGTGTAATAAACGAACCAACTGCAGCAGCTCTTGCTTATGGATTAAACAAAAAGAAAGATCATCAGATTGTTGTTTACGACTTTGGAGGAGGAACATTTGATATTTCTATCTTAGATGTTGGAGATGATACTATTGAAGTTAAAGGAACAAGCGGAGACAGTCATCTTGGCGGAGAGGACTTTGACAACAGAATTGTTAACTGGCTGATTGAAAGTTTTAAAAATGATTACGGAATTGACCTTTCAACAGATCCACTTGCACTACAAAGATTAAAAGAAGAAGCAGAAAAAACAAAAAAAGAACTTTCAACAACAATGCAGGTTGATATCAACATTCCTTTTATAACTTCTGACGAGTCAGGCCCAAAACATCTTAGCTACTCTTTGAGTAGAGCGAAGTTTGAAACAATGGTAGAAGATCTTATTGATAGATCGATAGAGTTAGTAAAGAAAACAATAGATAACTCAGGAATAAAAGTTGAAGAGATAGAAGAGGTTGTTTTGGTTGGTGGACAAACAAGAATGCCAAAAATTCAAGAAAGAGTAAAAGAAATATTGAAAAAAGAACCAAACCGAGAGATTAATCCAGATGAAGTTGTTGCAATCGGAGCCGCAATTCAAGGTGGAATAATGGGTGGTGATGTGAAAGATGTTCTTCTTCTTGATGTTATTCCTCTTTCTCTTGGAATTGAAACTCTTGGAGGAAAGAACACAACCTTAATTGAGAAAAACACTGCTATCCCAACTCAAAAAACAGAAGTGTTTTCAACGGCAACTGATAGTCAACCATCTGTCCAAATTCATGTTTTGCAAGGAGAGCGATCTATGGCACAAGACAACAAGTCATTAGGACAGTTTATTCTTGATGGAATTCCACCAGCTCCTCGCGGAGTTCCTCAGATTGAAGTCAGTTTTGACATTGACGCTAATGGAATTCTTAATGTATCAGCAAAAGATAAAGGAACAGAAAAAACACAATCAATAAGGATTGAAGGAAGTTGCGGAATTTCTGACGAAGAAGTAGAAAGAATGAAGAAAGAAGCAGAGGATTATGCTAACGCTGATAAAGAAAAAGAAGAGTTAGTTGATATTAGAAATCAGGCAGATCAGATTGCTTACAGTGCTGAAAAAATGCTTTCTGATTCAAAAGACAAGCTCACCGAAGAGATGATAACTAATCTTGATAACGCAACAAAAGAACTAAGAAAAGTACAAAACGAAGAAGACAAAGAAAAAATAAAAGAAAAGATGGAGGAGTTGAATAAAGTTGCACAAGAGGCAGGAAGACACATTCATGAGCAAGCTCAAAAAGATCAACAACCTAAAGAAGGTGAAGGAACAGCAGAAAAAGAAGATGAAAAAAATCAAGAAAAAGAAACACAGGAAGGTGATTATGAAGAAAAATAAAGCCGTTTTCTATGGAAGATTACTATAAAATTTTAGGGGTCTCAAAAAACGCTTCAAAAGAAGAAATTAAAAAAGCATATCGAAAACTCGCTCACAAGCATCATCCCGATAAAGGAGGTGATGAAAAAGCCTTTAAAAAAATAAGTGAGGCATATCAAGTGTTATCAAACGATAACAAGAGAGCACAGTACGATCGCTTTGGAAAAAGTGGACCAGGAATGGGTGGATACTCAACAGGAGGGCAAGAGGGAGGTGGCTTCGGCGGGTTTTCAAGTGCTGATTTTGATTTTGGAGATATCTTTGAAGAGTTTTTTGGATTTAGTGGAGGAAGCACAAGAAGAAGGGGTCCTGGTAGGGGAGAAGATATCAGAATTAGAATTGACACAAAATTAAGCAAAGTCATCGAAAACGAAGAAAGAACTATAAAGCTAACAAGGTTTATATCTTGTTCTGTTTGTAACGGAAGTGGAGATGCCCCTGATTCAAAAAAAGAAAAGTGTAAAGTTTGCCAAGGGCAAGGAAGCGTGATAACTTCTATCGGACCGTTTAAGCAAAAAACAATTTGTCCTAACTGTCAAGGAAGCGGAGAAACTTCTTCCAAAAAGTGTTCCGCTTGCAAGGGAGAGGGAAGAGTAAAAAAAGAAGAGCAGACAACCTTTACAATCCCCGCAGGGATAGATTCTGGACAAACACTGAGAGTTGAAGGTAAGGGAAACGCAGGGGCCAAGGGAGGCGAATATGGAGACCTTTTAGTTGATGTTTTTGTTGAAAATGATACTAAATTTGAACGACACGGAAGTGATCTTTACTATACCGCTGAAATTAATTACACAAAGCTAGTTCTTGGAGGAAAAATTGACATAAAAACTGTTTCTAACAAAGAGATATCTGTTAAAGTTCCAGAAGGAACCAGTCCTGAAACTACTTTTAGAATAAGCGGAAAAGGATTGCCTAAAATATCAGGAAGTTCAAGCGGAAATCTATATGTCAAACTAAAAACAAAAGTTCCAAAGAAGATAAACAAGAAACAAAAAAAATTACTACAAGAACTACAAGAAGAAGGAATATAGACCCAACCATAGCCCATTTTTACACCCCTGGGGTGTAAAAATGGGGGAGTGGTTTTTTGTGCTTTACAAAAACGGTAAAATAAAGTAGAATAAGCAGGTAATGCCCTTGTAGCTCAGTTGGTAGAGCAGATCCCTTTTAAGGATAAGGTCGTAGGTTCGAGTCCTACCGGGGGCACAAAATAAAAAAACAGCTTTTGCTGTTTTTTTGTTTTTGTGTTATAGTATAACAGTAAAAAGGAGAAGTTCATTGTAAAACTTAATTATAGGGAGGAAGAAAGATGGAGATTAAAACTTGGGAAGATGCAGAAAAGGCAAGTATACAGACAGGGATGTCAACAGAAGTAATAGCAAAAATGTTTAAAATCCAAAAAAATGAATCGGCTGAAGAAATAGCTAAAAAAAGCATTAACACTTGTTGTCAGAAAAAATTATTAAAAGCTATTGCTAAAGGTGATGTTGACCTGATGTGGGAGATTCACAGAAAATCTGCACAAGAAAGTCCAGAAAAACAAAGCTCGCTAAAGGCAATTTTAACAAAAGCAGCCCTCTTCTCGTCGGCTGCTTTTTTTATTGCTTGAGTTTATCTTGTTTTAATGATTTTTGTTTTTACCTTTTTGTATTATAATACAGGACAGTAAGATGATGAAAAAATACTATATAAAAACTTTCGGGTGTAAGTTGAATGTTACTGACTCTTTTCTTTATGAAGAAGTGTTAAGGTGCTTTCTTCTGCCTTCTTCTGAAGAAGATGCTGATTTAGTTTTAGTTAACTCTTGTGGAGTTATTGATAAAACAGAGAGAAAGGTGATAAAGAAGATTAAAAAGTATAAAAAACAAGAAAAGTTTGTTGTTTTAACTGGATGTTTACCTTCTATTTCTGATTATGATTTAGAAAGCATTACTGATGAAATTTTTGAAATAAAAAACACTAATCAACTAAAAAAAGTTCTTGAAAAAGTATCTTTTAAAAAAAACATCAACTATGCTTCAAAAGATAATCTTGAAGATTCAGTCACAGCAGTTGTTCCTATCGCTGATGGATGCTTGGGAAACTGCACTTACTGTGGAACAAAAATTGCTCGTCCAGTGTTGAAAAGCAGAAAACAAGAAGATGTTATAGGAGAAATTAAAGATCTTCTTGATCGTGGATATAAAGAGGTTCAGATAACATCACAAGATCTTGCTGTTTATGGGATGGATAGGGGAGAGCAAGAGCTTCCAGAGCTTCTTGAAAAGATAATAAATATAAATAAGTTTTTTCGTTTACGGTTAGGGATGACAAATCCCGAATACACAAAGAAGATACTTCCAGAACTGTTAAAAATATATGAAAGTGAAAAGGTTTATAACTATATTCACACTCCTGTTCAGTCCGGCAGTGAAGAAGTTTTAAAAAGAATGAATCGAAAACACACTGCTTCAGATTTTGTTGAGATCTGCAACTCTTTTTATAAAAAATTTGATGATTTTGTTGTTGCTACTGATATAATTATTGGATTCCCTGGAGAGAGTAAAGAAGATTTCGATAAAACATACAACTTAATAAAAGAAACTGCTCCGCACATCGTTAACATAACCCGTTTTTCGCCTCGTTCTGGAACAAAAGCAGCAGAGATGAAAGATATGCCAGAGAAGATAAAGAAAGAAAGATCAAGAAAGTTAAACAAAGTAACGAAAGAGATAAGAGTTCAACAAAATAAAAAGTATAAAGGAAAGAGTTATGATGTTCTCATAACTCAGAAAGGGAAAAAAGATACTTTTATTGGAAGATTGCCAAACTACAGAGCGGTTATTTTAAAAGATGAAAAAGTAGGAAGATACAAAAAACAAACTATTTTGGGATACGAGCATAACTATTTGAAGGGAATATTATAAAAATTTTGAATTTTGAATCCCGTAAAAAGAATCTTCGATTCTTCACGGGACAGGTTTTGAATCAATTTTGAATGATTTAATCCCGTAAAAATAATCTTCGATTATTCACGGGACAGGTTTTTAATTTTGAAAAATCACTTGTTATTCTGGGGCGTTTAGCCGAAGAATCTCATCAGTGGTTCATT
>CAZKZM010000054.1:0-2740 GCA_964557305.1 uncultured Candidatus Saccharibacteria bacterium
GAATTTGTTTAGGATTTAAATATTAGGATTTAGGATTTAATCAATGGGATTCTTCACGGAGTATCACCCTGCTCCGAATGGTGTAGGGTTCAGAATGACAATCAAACGTCACATGTCAAAGGTCAAAGGTCAAATGTCATCTCCTGCTTCTGCTGTTTTTTCTATTTCTTTTTTTCCAATTGCTTTTATGTCAATCCTCCATCCAGTTAATTTTGCAGCAAGACGAACATTTTGTCCTTCTTTTCCAATAGCAAGTGATAGCTGATCTTCCGGAACACTAACAACTGCCCGATCTTCCTTCATCTCTATTTCAGAAACTTTTGCAGGCGATAGTGCTTTTCTTATAAACTCTTCTGGTTTATCAACATACTCAACAATATCCATTCTTTCTCCTCCCAGTTCTGATATAATCGCCTCAACTCTTGTCCCTCTTTGTCCTACCGCTGTTCCTATCGGATCAACTCCTTCTTCTTCAGAGTAAACAGCAACCTTTGTTCTTAATCCTGCTTCTCTTGCAATTGATTTTATCTCAACGCTCCCTGTTGCAATTTCAGGAACTTCAAGTTCAAAAAGCTTAGAAACAAACTTTGGAAAAGCTCGTGAAAGAACAATGCTTGGTCCTCGTAAGTTATCTTCCACACTAAGAACATAAAACTTGTATCTCTGTCCAGCTCGATAAACTTCTCCCGGAATCTGCTCTTCTTTAGGCATTACACCAAGAACTTTTCCTAACTCCACAAAAACACTTCTTCCTTCTGCTCTCTGAACAATTCCAGAAACAACTTCTCCTTCTTTGTCTTTATACTCTCCCATTATCATTTCTTTCTCGGTTTCTTTTATTTTTTGAAGAATAACTTGTTTTGCGGTTTGAGCCGCAATTCTCCCAAACTCTTGCTTTGACTCAAGAGGAATTTCTATCTCTTCTCCTGGAACCGGCTTTTCTTTAAAGTATCTTGCTTCTTCAACTTGAATATGTTTCTTTGGATTGTATCTCACTCTTTCGTCCTCTTCGTCTTTTTCTTCTTGCTCTGCTTCTTCTTCAAAAATAACCATACTTTCATCAACTATTTTTTTTACAAGCCAAAAATCCGCCTTTCCTGTTTTAGGATCAATAACTGCCTTTACATCTTCTCCTTTTTCTCTATACTCTTTTTTATAGGCGGTGGCAAGTGCTTGCTGTATTATCTCCAGCATCTTTTCTTGTGGTATTTCTTTTTCTGCAGCAATTTGAGAAATTGCTGACGCGAATCCTTTTATATCCATATTTATTTAATTATAATCGTTTTATTAATTTATACTACCCTCAAAAAGTTAATTTTTCCTTTTTGAACAACTGAATTTTTTTCAACAACATAATCAATCTCTTGAACAATCTCCCCGTTAACCCTTACTCCTTTTTGTGAAAGCACTCTTCTTGCCTCTGATTTTGAAGAGACAAGTTCACTTTCGGTCAAAACTGATATGATGTCGTACTGTGTTGGTTTAACTTCAGGGATATCGGTTGGTACTTCTTTCTCAGAAAATGTTTTTACAAAATACTCTTCTGCTTTGCTGGCATCTTCTTGAGAGTGATAAAAACGAACAATCTCGTGTGCCAACCTGATCTTGATATCTCTTGGGTTTACATTATTTTCAATCTCTTTCTGGTACTTCTTCACATCTTCCATATCAACTCTCGTGAACAAAGTAAAGTATTTTATAATCAAATCGTCATTTAAAGACATTATTTTTCCAAACATATCATTTGGAGGATCTAAAAAGTTGATTGTGTTTCCAATACTAGAACTCATCTTTCTTCCATCTAATCCTTCAACGAGAGGATTTGTAATAATATCTTGTGGGTCTTGCTTGTATAATTTTTGAAGATCTCTTCCAGAAAGAAGATTAAAGCGTTGATCTGTTCCTCCAACTTCAACATCAGCTTTTATTGCAACAGAATCATATCCTTGCATTAACGGATAAAGAAGTTCTCTTAAAGAAACTCTTTTTCCAGCACTCATTCTTTTGCTTATGTTTTCCCTTGAAGCAAAGTGGTTCAGTGAGAATGCGTCTGCTTGTTTTCCGATCTCAGCATAACCAAGTTTTCCAAGCCACTTGCTGTTTCGGTGAACCTCGGCTTTTGTTAGATCAATGATCTTTCCTGCTTGTTTTTTGTATGTTTTTAAATTTTCTTCAATAACTTCTTGTTCCAACATCGGTCTCTCGCTTTCTTTGTCTGATGTATCGCCAATGACTCCTGTAAAATCGCCAACAATAAACACTATCTGATGCCCAAGTTCTTGAAAATCTCTTAATTTTAAAAGAGGAATAGAGCGACCAAGGTGTAAGTTAGGACTGGTTGGATCAATCCCAAGCTTAACACGAAGCTTTTTCCCGCTTTTAAGTTTTTTTTCTAAATTTTCCTTGTCAATAATCTCCTCAACTCCTCTCTCTAATAGTTCTTTTATTTTTAAATCTTTTTCATCCATAATGATAATAATAACACAAAAAAACTTTTCCTTAAAGTGGACCCAGACACACCTCGCTTCGCTCGGGTGGAATTTCAAATTTCAAATTAATTTTCAATTTTTAAACAATTTTTAAAAATATAAATACTATAAAAGAGATAATCGTTATAATAAATCCTAAATTCTAATATCTAAATCCTAAACAAATCCAAAATCCTAAATTCAAAATTAAAAACAATAATTCCACTTGTCATTCCCGCCCTTTCCTTGTCATTCCCGCGAAGGCGGGAATC
>CAZKZM010000055.1:0-1872 GCA_964557305.1 uncultured Candidatus Saccharibacteria bacterium
ATTCCCGCCGGAGTTTTAACCCTGCTCCGAATGGTGCAGGGCGGGAATGACAGTCAAAAGTCACATGTCAAATGTCAATTACAGTTTTGCGTTTTGCTTTTATTTTAGTATAATTAGTAATTATTAAATAAGGTGAATTTTTGGGCTTATGATTAAAAAGTTTTCGTTGTCATTAATATTAATAGCTTTTATTATTTTTGTTGGAGTTTCTCTTATTGCTATTGCTAACTGCACAGAAGAAGAGATAGAAAACGGATCGTTTTTTTGTTGTCTTTTTTTCTTTAAAAAAAGTGAACCAGTTTTTACTGCTGATGAAGAAGGAGTGACGCCAGAGGGAGTGAAAGCAGTTGAAGATGCGAATAACGAGTTTGCTTTGAAGATGTATAAAGAGTTAGTTAAAACAGAAGAAGACAACATCTTTATGTCTCCGTACAGCATTTCTACTGCATTAGCGATAGTTTATGAAGGAGCAAGGGAAGAAACCGCTGAAGAGATAGTTTCTGTTTTTGGCTTTCCAGAAGGAGACAGTATCCGAAGACCTGCAGTTGCAAGTATATACAACCGTCTTAATGCAGAAGATGCTGAGTATGAGATGGAGACGGCAAACGCATTATGGGTTCAAGAAAATTACGGACTTCTTCCTGCCTATACAGAAGTCGTAAAGCGATTTTACGGAGGATTAGCAAGAAGTATTAATTTTGAAAAAGATCCAGAACAAGCAAGAAAAACAATTAACGAGTGGGTTGCCGAAAAAACAAATGATATAATTGATGAACTTTTCAAAAAAAATGCAATTTCAAATGATACTAAACTGGTAATTACTAACGCGATATATTTCAAGGGAGATTGGGAAGATCAGTTTGACAAAAAAGAAACAGAAGAACAGGATTTCCATATAGACGATAATGAAACGGTTCAGGTTCCGATGATGAAAAAAACGGACGGAGAGTACAGGTACTATGAAGATGATGCTGTTCAGGTTATAGAGATGCCGTACAAAGGAGAAGAAGTTTTAATGACTGTTATTCTTCCAAGAGAAAACAATCTTTCAGTTATTGAAGAAAATATTACCTTAGAAGATATAGAAGTGCGTAAAACTAAAGCATACAAGCAAGAGGTTGATGTTTACTTTCCTAAGTTTGAGCTTGAAACTGACTACAGTTTGAAAAATTACCTTGAAGCACTTGGAATGACTCGTTCTTTTAACGATAAAGCTGACTTTTCCGGAATTAACGGAGCCAAAACTCTTTATATTGCGAAAGTTGTCCACAGTGCATATATCACAGTTGATGAAGAAGGAACAGAAGCAGCGGCAGCAACAGGAGTTGAGATGAAGGAAACTTCAATGCCGTTAGAAAAGAAAGAGTTTAGAGCTGATCATCCGTTTATCTTTATCATTCAAGAAAAAAATGGAAATATTCTTTTTGTGGGAAGAGTTGTTAATCCTACAATCTAAATGGAAAAACAAAATCTACAAAATTTAATTGAAGAAATAAGGAATCTTCTTGAACAAGAAGAGAGGGTTCTGTTTTGCTACTTGTTCGGATCTCAGGCAGCAGGGACGAGTATTGCAAAAAGCGACATTGATGTTGGTGTTTTTCTTGACAATAAAAAAGTCACTGATTTTTCTGGAGAAAGATTAAAGTTAATTGAAAGTATCTCAAGAACTGTTAAAAAAGATGTAGATGTTGTTATTTTAAACACAGCAGCTCCTTTCTTGAGATATGTAGTTTTGAGAGAGGGAAAGATAATTTTTGAAAGATCTGAAAGTGAAAGAGTTGATTTTGAACTGAAAGCGACTAATGATTATTTTGACTTCAAGCCAGTTTTAGAAAAATATAATCAAAGAGTTTTAAACTGTTAACTTATGAC
>CAZKZM010000056.1:0-13435 GCA_964557305.1 uncultured Candidatus Saccharibacteria bacterium
GTTCCCCAACCTTTACGGAGACTTTTACTTGTTGTCATTCCTTCTTATGTCATTCCCTCATATAATGTCATTCCCTCATATAAATTTATGTCATTCCCGCGTAGGCGGGAATCTATTGTTTGTGCTTTTTCCATGAGATTCCCGCCTTCGCGGGAATGACAGTGGAAAATACGGGAATCACAGGGAACAAAAATAAATTTACAACTCTTCAATATAAATGTCAAATACTTTGTTGTAATCTCCTTCTTCGTATGCTTGTTTCATATTTTTTAATGCTTCACTGTCGTCGTCTTCTTCTTCTATTCCAAGCATTGATATCATTTCTTCTGCTCCTTGCTTTTCAGTTTCTGTAATAAGTTCTCTTGCAATCTCTTCTTTCTCGCTTTTTCCTGTTTTGCTGGAAAGGATTATAAACTGAAGTTCACGATAACTTTCTTCTATTGTTGCAAGTTCTTGTTTTATTGGTTTTGGCTCATCTGCTTTTGCTACTGTCTGCTCTTCTTCATTAGCCACCATCTTTTCTTCTTCTTGTTGGTTCTGATAAACAAAAGTAGTTGTTTCTTGATAATCTTTCTGATAACCTCCAATCACTGGAATTGTAAAAAGAACAAAAACGGCAAACACTGTCGCTAAGCTCAAAGAACGGTTCAGTGAGAAGTTTCCAAGAAAAGAGTAATCAAAAGAAGCATCTTTCTGTAAGATGTTATTTTTTGTTGTTTCTTTCCAATCTGAATCAGCGCTTATCTTTCTGAGTTTATATATTTTTTCTAATGTTTGTTTTTCCATAAAAATATGCTTCCTACACAAGGAGACGGAAAAAGAGAAAAAATGTTACACTTCTTCTCCCTGTCATTCCCGTCTTCTTTTTGTCATTCCCGTCTTCTTTTTGTCATTCCCGCGAAAGCGGGAATCTATCATATAGTTTTTATAGTAGTTATAATGATTATAATAATTATAAAAACTATATCTTTTATATTTTAGTCATTCTCTCGTCCCCACTGTCATTCCCGCCCTGCACCATTCGGAGCAGGGTTATACTCCAGCGGGAATCTATAAGTTATAGTGGTTATATCTTTTATAAATATTATACTGGATTCCCGTTTTCACGGGAATGACAAGTGGGATGCGGGAATGACAAGTGGGGAGTACGGAAATAACAGATAGTGGTTTAGAACGACATGGTTTTAAAATTTAATTTTATAAATCCAGTCGTGTGGTCCAACTGTTAGAAGTAAAACATCATTATTGTCTAAAAAACGAAAAATAATTCTGTACTTTTTATCTACTCTAATACTCCATGCTTGTTTATTTTTTGGCTCTAATTTTTCAAGATTAAGCGATGGATGTAGTGAATTTTCTTTAAATATTTCTACTTGCTTTTCAGCTTTCTTTTTTGTCTTAATTGGCAACTTCCTGTATCGTTTTTGAACTCATCAGTAGCAAAGATTTCCATAAATTAATTTAAATCTTCTAATTTTTTTATTTTTTCAACTCTATTTTTTTTATAATCTTTTTCTGCTTGATTTAAGCTTTTTAGAAAATCTTCACTAAAAAAACCCATGCTTGCAGCAAGTCGTTCAAATTTTTTAGCGTCCATTTCTACAATATACTTTCCAGAAAGTGATTGCTTGGTTTTTATTGTTAATTTTTGTTTTTCCATAAATATGTTTCTTGTCTAAGGAGACGAGAAAAAAGAAAAGATATTACACTTTTTTATTTTCTTTTTTTTATTTTTAGTTCTTTTTTTAGGGATTCTATTGCGCGGTGGATTAGGACACGGATGTTTGCTTCTGGCTTGTTTAGCAGTTCGGATATTTCTGGAATGGTTAGTTCGTTGATATAGTACCAGATGATAACATCTTGGTAATCTTCATTTATATTATCAAGGATTTTTTTAACTTGCTCTATCTCGCTCTTGATAGCGGCTTCTTCTTCTATATTAACTCTTTCATCTTTTACAACAACCTTTTCTATATCAGCGTCCTTCTCTTCTCTTCTTTCTCGGTAGTGATCAGTGATGAGGTTTCTGGCGATGGTATATAGGAATGCTTTTGGGTTTTTAATGTTTTTGTCTTCGTGTCTTTCTTGTTTTTCTATCTTCTCCCAGAAACGAGTAAAAACAACTGAAGTTATATCTTCCGCCATATCCTTTGAACTTACTTTAAGGTAAGCAAAACGAAAAATCTTATCTACATTTTCCTGATAGATCTTTTCAAACTCTTTTTTTCTTTTTCTGTCTTTTCCAAATAGCATAATATGAAAGTGTAAAGTGTAAAGCACAAAGTGCAAAACCACAGTGCAAAATTTAAAACTATAAATAATTTTCAATTATTGTCATTCCCGCCTTCTTTTTGTCATTCCCGCGGAGGCGGGAATCTATCGTTTTGGATTTTGGGTCAAAATACCACCTGTCATTCCCGCGAAGGCGGGAATCTAGTTGTTTAGGATTTTAAACTACCACCTGTCATTCCCGCGAAGGCGGGAATCTATCGTTTTGGATTTCGTGCTTAGGATTTAGGACTTGTTATAGTGATTATATCTTTTATAAGTGTTATACTGGATTCCCGCCTTCGCGGGAATGACAAATGGGATACGGGAATGACAAATGGGATGCGGGAATGACAGGTGGTGATTCAGAATGACAGGGGGTAATTCAGAATGACGGTGGGTAGGCGGGAATGACAAAGTGTTTTTGTTAGGACATTTTGTTTTTTGTCCTATCTATTTTTTATGTCCTATCAACTTTTTGTTTGTCCTATCTCTTTTGTCCTATCACTTTCACTTGTCCTATTAAACTTCGTAAAAAGTTTTGTTTGCTTTTCCTATCCTTTTTATCATCTTCTTTTCTGCAAGCTCACTTACATCTCGGCGAATGGTTCTTTTTGTGACATCAGGAAATTTTGGCTCAATATCTTTCACCTGAATCTTTCCTTGTTCTTTTATTATTTTTAATATTCTTTCTTGTCTCTTGCTTACGCCTAATTTTTCTGAAGTGGTTTTAGGTTGGGATTCTTCACTTCGTTCAGAATGACGGGTGTTGTCATTCTCGTTTGCTTTAATGTCATTCCCGCGTTCCTTATTGTCATTCCCGCGGAGGCGGGAATCTATCTCTTCTTCTGTGAATGGATTCCCGCCTTCGCGGCAATGACAGGTATAATTGTCAGAATGACGGGTGGAATCGTCGGGATGACGGGTGGTGTCGTCAGGATGACGGGTGTTGTCGTTAGATTGAGGAGTTTCTTTTTCGGAAAGGAAAGTTTTTGGTTCAAGAAACTTCATATTTCTTCTGGTGATGTCGTTCAACTCTTCAACCTCTCTCTTGATTAGCAGATAATTACTTTTAACTGTTTCAATCTTGTCTTCTTCTATCCAGTTTTGCAATTTGGCAAGCTCAAGAAGAACATCAAGAATTTTTATGTTCTTTTCAACTCTAAAAGCGGCTTGTTTCTTTTCTTCTATCTCTCCTTCAAGAATAACAACAACATCGGCAAGTATTTCATCGCTTATTTCTCTTATTCTATCGCGGAGAGGTTCTTTTTGCGGGAAAAAGAAAGTCAGTCGGTAAAGTTTACTTGTCAGATCAACAAAATATCTTTTATCCATTTCAGTTAAAAACTAACGAACGCTGTATATTGAGAAAGATTATTGAGTTGTTCTGCAGTAAGATTATCTGCACTATCAACCGCTTCTTCTATTAGGTCAGGAGATATTTCTACTGTTTCACCTATCTCAACTACTGTTTTCCCTTTTTCTTTTTGAAGTTCTTTTTGAATGTAATCTTCAACATATATTCTTTCTTCGTCAGTAAGTTCAACACCACTATCTGACATATATTCAGTAGTTGCCTTTCTTGCAAGGTGGGTTAATCCCTCTCCTCTTTCAGCTACTTGGTTATAGTTGGATGAATTGGAAAACCAGTTATAGGCATTATCTTCTTTCACAACAAGATCGTCCTCTTCTTCATCTTCAACTTCTCCATCTTCTTCTTGAAACTCTTCTTCTTCGTTTTCTTCTTCATCTCCATTAAAGATAGAAAGCATTCTGTTTCTTTCTTCGTCTATCTTTTCGGATGTTCCGGCGATAAATCCATCTCCAATATAATTACTTATTATTACCAATCCAAAGATCACTATTAACAAGATTATTGGAACGACAATAAAGAGAAAATTTCCATTTTTCTCTGGCTTTTTTTCTAAATTAAAAAAGTTTTCACTCATATTACTTAATCAGCTATTAAACACTTAATAATCTATCCCTCCGAAAGAACTTTTTTGCTACTTTGAGAGTAATTATAACAGGATAAAAATAAAAAAGCAATGGGGGCGGTACACAAGTGTACGGCCCCCTTATTTTAGCTCCTGTCGCCCGCCGAGCAGGAGAAAAGATAGGCAACGCCTTTCTTTTTCTTTCTTTCTTTCTTTCTTTGATCAATACTCGCCAGCATGGCTTTCATTTTTTTCATCTGCTCCCTAACACTCGGTTTTCTGGGCTTAGACATAAATCCCTCCTTTGTGGTTAAAGCGTTCTACTAATACAATTATAACCAACAAAAACAATTTGTCAACAACCCCCCCCATTTTTACACCCCAGGGGTGTAAAAATGGGGAGCAGTCCTGTCTATTCTGGCGTTTTAATTGTCATTCCCGCCCTTCTCCCTGTCATTCCCGCGAAAACGGGAATCCAGTTGTTTAGGATTTTGAACTACCACCTGTCATTCCCGCGGAGGCGGGAATCTATCGTTTTGAATTTTGAATATTGTGATTTATAATTTATTTGTTATTTGTAATTTTGGATTTGGTGCTTGTTTTATGAGATTCCCGCCTTCGCGGGAATGACAAGTGAAGAGTCGGGAATGACAAGTGTGACAAGTGGTGACTTCAAAATAACAGGTGGTGGTTTTGGGATGATTAACTTATGTTTTTTGATAGCTTCTTCCACTTATCAACGGCATGAGTTCTTGCTAGGTTTTTTGATATCTGAATGTTTACCGAGGCAAACCTTTTTTGCTCTTTTTTAGTGTAGTTTTGTTTTTCTTGCTCTGCTTTTCTTCGTGCTTGTTCTGCTCTTTCAACATCTATCTCTTCTGCGTATTCAGCAGTATCAGCGAGAACAATAACCTTATCACTAAAAACCTCAACAAATCCTCCTGAAACTGCCATTATTTGCAATTCTTCCTCTTTTTTTGTTTCAATAACCCCTGAAGAAAGAACCGAGACAAGTGGAATGTGTCCTTTCAAAATAGTAATCTCCCCTTCTTCGGTCGGAAGGGTGATACTGTCAACTTCATTAGTAGCAACAACTCTCTCTGGAGTCACTATCTCTATTTTTATTTTTCCTGTATCGTTCATTGCAATTTTATTTATTTTTTCCCTACTTCGTCAATTCCTCCTTTCATATAAAACTCTCCTTCTGGAACGCTGTCGTGTTTTCCATCTATTATTTCTCTAAATCCACGAACTGTTTCTTCCCTGCTAACATACTTTCCTGGTTGTGAAGTAAATGTTTCTGCAACAAAAAATGGTTGTGATAAAAATCTTTGAATTTTTCTTGCTCTACTAACAATAATCTTGTCTTCATCAGAAAGTTCTTCCATTCCAAGAATTGCAATAATATCTTGAAGATCTTTATATCTTTGAAGATACTTCTGAACTTCACGAGCAACATCATAGTGTTCTTGTCCAACAATCTGTGGGTCAAGCATCGTTGAAAAAGAGTCCAACGGATCAACTGCTGGATATATTCCGAGCTCTGCTAAACTTCTTGCTAACACTATTGTTGAATCAAGATGAGTAAAGGTTGTTGCTGGGGCAGGATCAGTAATATCATCAGCTGGAACATAAACTGCCTGAAATGATGTTATTGAGCCGTTGTCGGTAGAAGTAATTCTTTCTTGCATCTTTCCCATATCACTGGCAAGAGTTGGTTGATACCCAACAGCAGAAGGCATTCTTCCGAGAAGAGTTGAAACCTCTGAACCTGCTTGTGTGAAGCGGAAGATGTTATCTAAAAATAATAGGACATCTTGTTGTTTTTCATCACGAAAATGCTCAGCAATAGAAAGTCCGGTCAGTCCTATCCTTGCCCTAACTCCTGGTGGCTCGTTCATTTGTCCGAACACCATTGATACTTTTGGAAGCACTCCCGCGTCCTTCATCTCGTTGTAAAGATCATTTCCTTCTCTGGTTCTTTCTCCAACTCCAGCAAATACTGAGTATCCGCCATGTTCTTTGGCAACATTATTGATAAGTTCCATTATAACAACTGTTTTTCCTACTCCTGCTCCTCCAAACATTCCTGCTTTTCCTCCTTTCAGTACCGGACAGATAAGATCAATAACTTTAATTCCTGTTTCAAGTGGTTCTTTTTTTGTTGATTGTTTTGAAAAAGCAGGTGGCTCTTGGTGCATCGGAAGAAAGTTTTTTGTTTTCAACTCTTCTCCTTTGTCAACTGGCTCTCCTAAAACATTAAGAATTCTTCCCAGTACTTCTTCTCCAACTGGAATCTGGATGTAATCACCATTACTTTCTACTAAATCTCCTCTTTTTAACCCCTCTGTCGCTCCCATCGCAACTGCTCTTACTGCACTTGAACCGATGTGCTGTTGAACTTCTAAAACAAGAGTTCTTTTTTCTTTATCTGGATTAGCAGGGTCAAGTGGGATTTCAACTTTCAAAGCAGAGTATATTGGAGGAATGTTGTCAGTAAAAGAAACATCAACAACTGTTCCGATCACTTGAATTACCTTTCCTTTGTAAAGTATTTTTTCTTTGCTCATAAATATATTTAACTTAATGCCTCGGCAGAGGATGATATCTCTGAAATTTCACGAGTAATATTTGCTTGTCTTTCTTTGTTGTAAGCAAGACGAAGCTCTTCAATCATATTTTTTGACGCATCTGTTGCTTGGTGCATTGTCACCATTCGGGCGCTGTGCTCAGAAGCGTTTGTCTCTAAAAGTGCTTGAAAAAACTGAATCTCTACTAAACGAGGCAACATCTTTTCAAGAACTTCTTTAGGGTTTGGTTCAAACAAATACTCGCAAGAAGAACAATCTTTTTTTCTTTCACTATCCCCGTTTCCGGCAGTAGAACTTTTCTCGGCAAACATTCCTTCTGCTCTTCCTAAGTGTGAATCTTCTTCATCAATGTTAACAATCGGAAGAAGTTGCTTCGCTCTTGGAATCTGCTTGAAAGCACTTACATAGTCAGTATAAACAAGATAAACTTTACAGTACTCTCCAGAAAGATAACCATCCATCGCCATTTTTGCGGGAGCAACAACTTCTTGAAAATCATTTGTTATGTCTTCTTTTTCAAACTCTGCTGAAATGTTGTATCCGTAATACTTGTTTAGTAAACGCCCTTTCTTTCCTATTATAATAACATCTACTTCAAGATTTTCTTTTTGTTTTTTCTTTAATTTTTTTATTAAACGGTGTGCTCTGTTTATTATACTGGAGTTAAATCCTCCACAAAGTCCACGGTTTGAAGTGATAACAACCACTCCTACCTTCTGGTTTTCTTTTTCGGAGCATTTTTCTTTGAACGGATCTTCTCTTAAAAAAGGGTGCATCTCTCCGTTTCCACCGTTGTTGTTTTCAACAATGTCCTGTGCAATAGACCATCCTACATTAGAATATCTTCTTGTTTTCAACGCAGAATCAACCGCTCTTTTCATTTTTGTAGCGGCAACCATCTCCATCGCTTGTGTTATCTTCTGAGTGTTTTGAACAGAAGTTATTCTTCTTTGTGTTTCTTTAGTTTTGGACATAAAGCTTTGCACTCTTCTATTATTTTTTTTATCTTTTTTTCTATCTCTTTGGTAAGATCTCCTTCTTTTTTTATCTCGTCTATAATTTCATTGTTGTTTTCAATGTTTTCTGAAAGTTGCTTTTCAAACTCTTTTATGTCTTGAATTTCTAAATCATCCAAGTATCCGTTGGTAAGAGCATAGAAGATCACAACTTGTTTTCCTACATCTAACGGAGAGTACTGTTCTTGTTTTAACACTTCCATTACTCTTTCTCCTCTGTCCAATTTTTTCTTTGTTTCTTCATCAATATCAGAGCCAAACTGCGTAAAGGCAGCAAGTTCACGATACTGAGCCGCTTCTAATCTCATCTTTCCTGCAACTTTTTTCATTATCTTTAACTGAGCGGCACTTCCAACACGAGAAACAGAGTTTCCGGCATCAATAGCAGGACGATTTCCTTTATAGAACGCTTGACTGTCTAAATATATCTGTCCATCAGTAATAGAGATAACATTCGTTGGAATGTATGCGGAAACATCACCGGCTTGAGTTTCAATAATTGGAAGAGCAGTAATTGATCCTCCGCCATAATCTTCTGATAAGTTACAAGATCTTTCAAGCAAGCGAGAGTGAAGATAGAAAACATCCCCCGGATAAGCTTCTCTTCCTGGCGGACGGCGTAAAAGAAGTGATATCTCTCGGTAAGCGACTGCGTGTTTTGTTAGGTCATCATAAACAACAAGGGCATCTTCTCCTTGATCTAAAAAGTACTCTGCTATCGCACATCCAGCATAAGGAGAGATGTATATCAAAGAGGTTGGGTCACCAGCTCCGGCAACAACAACAGTTGTATACTCCATTGCTCCTTGTTCTTCCAATTTTGCAACCACTCCTGCAATTTTTGACTCTTTTTGTCCTATCGCAACATAAACACATTTTATGTTTTGTCCTTTCTGATTAATTATAGTGTCAATTGCAATCGCTGATTTTCCTAACTGTCGGTCTCCGATAATAAGTTCTCTTTGTCCTCGTCCTACCGGGATCATAGAATCAATTGCCTTAATCCCTGTTTGTAATGGGACATTAACTGACTTTCTCTCTATCACTCCCGGAGCATTCTTCTCCATCGGATATCTTTTTTTGGCATTTACTTCCCCTTTGCCATCAAGCGGAGTTCCTAACGGATCAACAACTCTTCCGATCAGTTCTTCTCCAACTGGAACTTCTAAAATGCGGTTTGTTTTTGTCACTCGGTCTCCTTCTTTTATTTTAGAGTCATCCCCCAAAACAACAACTCCGATGCTGTACTCTTCTAAATTCAAAGCAACTCCAAAAACTTCTGATTCTCCATCAGCAACTTCTATCTTCACCATCTCTGAAAACATAACCTCTGAGAGGCCTGTTATTCTTGCAATTCCATCACCAACCTGATTAACATACCCCACATTTTCTTCAGAAACATCTGATTTAAATCCTTCTATCTGTTTTTTTATTTGTTCTACAATTAAATTTTTGGATTCCGCCATAACTTTATTTTTTTATCGTTTTTGTAAACTCTTTTATTTTTCTTCTTACTCCTGAGTTGATAATATAATCGTTGTATTTTATTATCACTCCTCCTAACACTTTTTTATCTATAACTTCTACTACTTCTACTTTTTTTGTGTTAGTTTTTTTTAGTATATATTTCTCTATCTTTTTTAGTTCTTTTTCACTAACTTTGTGTGCTGAGACAACTTCTACTTTTATGATGTTGTTTTTTTCGTTCCATATCTTCTCAAACTGCCTTAAAATGTCATTTGTTTTACTTGCATCACCTTGTTTGAAAACAACTTCTGTGAACTTTTTCACTAAAACAGCGGTCTCTTCTTTTGAAGAGTTTTCTGTTAGATCATAAAGTGCTGTTGCATAATGCTTTGGTGATACTTTCATATTTTAAGATTTTTTGTTGTCTAAGCTGTCTGTAAACTTTTTTATAATCTCTTCATCATACTTGTCATCAAGTTTCTGTTCCATTATTTTTGTAACGGCCTCGTTCAACAACTCTGCAGTGTGTTGCTTTATATCAAATATCATCTTTTTTCTTTCTTCTTCAAGTTTCTTTTTTTCTTGCTCCATTATTCCACTAACTTCTTTTCTTGTCTGATCTACAATAAACTGTTTTTTCTGCTCTCCTCTTTCTCTTCCTTCGGTTATTTTTTCGTTTGCTTTTTCTCTTGCTTTGTTGAGAATATCTTCTTTTTCTTTCTCTGCCTCAGCAAGAATCTGTTTTGCTTTCTCTGCATTTTCCACTCCCTTCTCAATCTTGGTGTTTCTCTCATCCATCACTTTAAAGATTGGTTTCAATGCAAAGTAGTAAAGAATAAAAGCAACAATAGCAAAATTAACCGCTTGCGCGATAATAAGCTTGATGTCTAAATGAAATGTCTCTATCAGTGATTCCATAAAGCGAAAACTACCCTTTTGAAAGGGTAGAGGTTAGTAATGTTTCTTATCCAATAGTGAAAGCGATAACTAATACATAAATAGCAACGGCTTCTGCAAAGGCGATTGCTAAAAGCATAGGAACTAAAATTTTTCCACTGGCTTCTGGGTTTCTACCAATGGCCTCCATTGCTTTTGAACCGATCATTCCGATTCCGATACTTGGTCCTAATGCTCCAAGTGCGATTGCTACTGCTTTTGCGATTTCTGTTAATTCCATAAAATTGGCAAGTGAAGTTTTTCTTCAAATGCGGTTAAACTTATAATCAAAATAAAAAACTGAATACCTCAGTCAATAGTTGCTTTTTCAAGCAACTGTATTATAGCACCTTCTTGAAAAATATCAACAACTAATGCTCTTCAGCAGAAGTCATTGTCACTAAGTAAGCAAGTACTAAAAGGGAAAATATAAACGCCTGCATAAATCCTACCAGAAGCTCCATAAACATAAAAGGAAGTGGTAGTCCGAACGCAAATATTCCGATCATAAAAGCAAGAAGAATTTTTCCTGCAAATATGTTTCCAAAAAGACGAAAAGACAAGCTGGCAACTTTTGCTATTTCTCCAATTATTTCTATCAATCCAGTAAAAACTTTAATCGGATTAACCATTAAAACTTGTGGGTCTTTTCTTACTTTTTTAGGAATCTCTGCAATTGCTTTAAGGTTGATAAACTTGTTTACATACTTCCATACTCCGATTGTTAAAATTCCGATGATGTGACTTGCTATAACTCCAACAAGAGCAAAAGCAAGAGTTGCGTTAAGGTCAGCGGTTGCACTTTTAATATAAGGAATGAAATACTTTTCTCCGCCTGACGATATTATCTGTCCTATTGAACCAACTCCGGGTAAAACTCCCACCAAGTTGTTGAAAAGAATAAATATGAAAAATGCAAAAACCAAGGGGAAAAACTTGAGCGATCTTTCTCTTGATCCTGTCAAAGAGTCAAATATTCCCAGAAACATCTCAATTGCCATTTCAAACCCGTTTTGCAACTTTCCAGGATTTTGTTTTATCTTTCGGTTTATCACAAAAACAAGAACAATAAGAAATATTGTCACAAGCCAAGAAGTAAGAAGGGTGTTTGTGATAACAAAACCAAAAATCTCTGCTACTGGCTCAGCAAAGATAGGATGTTCGTGATGTATTCCGTCTTTTAACATATTTTTTTGTATTCTGTCAACGCCTCTCTAACGATTCCAATCATTGATATTACGAAAGCAACTCCAATAAAAATCAGTACAAACATTGGCTCAGAGTCATATCTGTTATCCACCATCTTTCCTGTCACAACGGCAACAATTACTGGACCAACTATCCACCCTGAAAAACGAGCGAAAAGAACAATACTTTTCTGATACAACTCAGGAAAAACCTTTTTTTGTTTTTGTTTTTCTTTGAAATTACTCACAAAGGCAATTATAACATTTATTATTTAAAAGTAAAACTATAAAAAAAATAATGTCACTGTCATTCCCGCGAAAGCGGGAATCTATTGTTTTTATATTTTTATAATAGTTATAATCATTATAATAATTATAAAAACTATATCTTTTATATTTTGATCATTGGTACTTAGGATTTTAATCCCGCTCCGAATGATGCAGGGCTCAAAATGACAATAATGCTATCATTCCCGCGGAGGCGGGAATCTTATTAGAAATTAAAAAGATTCGTACTTAGATATTTTTCGCCACGGTCGGGAAAAATAACAACAACTGTTCCTGATTTTATTCTTTTTGCAACTTCCATTCCTGCATACATCGCTGCTCCACTGCTCATTCCTACAAAAACTCCTTCTTTTGCTATTACTTCTCGTGCTGTTTTGTAAGCATCTTCTGTTTCTACCATAACTGTTTCGTCTATTTTTTCTGAATCAAAAATAGAAGGAACTACTGCTTCTTCCATATTCTTTAATCCTTGAATGTAGTGTCCTTTTGTTGGATGTGCAGAAACAATCTTTATTTCTGGGTTTTTCTCTTTAAGCGCCATCCCCACACCCATAATTGTACCTGATGTTCCGATAGCAGAAACAAGATAATCAACCCTTCCTTCTGTTTGCTTCCAGATCTCTTCTCCTGTTGTTCTGTAGTGAGTTAACTTGTTGTACTTGTTAGAAAACTGATCGGGCATAAAGTATTTTTCTGGATTCTCTTCTACTAACTCTCTTGCTTTTACTATCGCTCCATCAGTTCCTTTTGTTGCATCTGTTAAAATAACCTTTGCATTAAAAGCTTTTATCATTTTAACTCTTTCAACTGAAACTGCTTTACTCATAACAATCTCAACAGGATATCCCTTTACTGCTCCAATCATTGCTAATCCTATTCCAGTGTTCCCTGATGTTGGCTCAATTATTGTTTTTCCTTTGTAAAGTGCTTTTTCTTGCTCTGCTTGCCTGATCATATTCAAAGCAATCCTGTCTTTTATGCTTCCCGTTGGGTTAAACCCTTCAACTTTTGCATAAATATCAACACTACTATTTGGGCTTAATCTGTTTATTTTAACCAAAGGAGTATTACCAATAGCATCTAAAATGTTATTTTTATAACTCATATTTAAGAAAATATATCAGGAAAGATAAATTTTGAAAAAAGATAAATAATAGTTAGGAAAGTTGCATTTCCTAACAAAACAGCGGTAAAAACCTGCTTAAAGTTTGTTTTTCCTAACCCTAGGACAGTCATAAGAATGTCTTGAGGAAGAGGGGTTATTGCTGTATATAAATAAGCAAAAACAGGCACTACTAATTTTGGCTTGCTTTTTATCCACCTAGAAAAAGAATCTATCTTCTTTCCTAAAAAACCACTGGCAACAAAATGTCCTTTGTGTCCTACCAAGAAAAAAATTGAATCACCAAGGGTTAGTGCTGGGACAGAAACTAAAAGAACAAGAAAAAAGTTAAACTCTCCTGTGCTGGCAAAAGTTATAAATGTTGTATAAAAAGGAGCGGAAGCAAGCCCAGAAACAGCAAAAAGCGCTGTTAGAAATATTAAAAGGTACCCAGTTCCAATTCCTATAACAGAAAGAATATCTTTGGGTGAAAAAAAACAAAGAAAAGCTATCCACCCTAAAACAAGTGTTAAAACAATAAAAAACTCTAAATAAACTCTTTTCTTACTCTTCATCTCTAAACTATAAAACAAACCCCAAAAACAAACAACCCCTTGTGCACCCCCGGGGGTGCACAAGAGCC
>CAZKZM010000057.1:0-3274 GCA_964557305.1 uncultured Candidatus Saccharibacteria bacterium
AAGCAAAACGCAAAACTGTAATTGACATTTGACATGTGACTTTTGACTGTCATTCCCGCCCTGCACCATTCGGAGCAGGGTTAAAACTCCGGCGGGAATTAAAATGTTAATTCCAAAAAATCTCTAGACCAAGATTTCTCTCTTGGTGATCTTTAAGTTTTTTTCGGAATGCTTTATTTATTTTAATTCCAATAACCGTAAGAAACTTAAGGTTTTCTGGAAGATTTAAGTTCTCTAGTTTTTCAGTAGTACTATGATCAAGCCAAAGTGTTCTAAGGTTTTTTGGAAGTTTTAGATTTTCTGGATTTATAATATTAGAACCAATAAGATTAAGAAGAGTTAGATTGTCTGGAATTTTTAATCCCTTTGTGTTTTCTATGATAATATTTTGAATAAAAAGTTCTTTTAATGTTTCTGGAAATTTAAGATTTTCTGGGTTTTTGATGGTGGCATTATTAAGCCAAAGTTTTTGAAGATTGTCCGGGAAATATACTACACCAAATGAAGAGAAATCTTTATCTGATGCGTCGATATAGTTTACTATCCCGTTTTCTTCACTCCAATTAAACTTTCCTATCTTTTCTTTTAGAGATGAAAGTAGCAAAGCATCTTTGCATATGATCTCTTTTCCTTGAAACTCCACTCTTTCGTATGCTTTGTCTTCATACTCTTGCTTGACTTGCTCTGCTTTCTGTTTTGCTTTTTGGAAGTTCTCTCGGGCTTGTTTTATCTCTTCTTCATCTTCAGCACTCGCAAAATCCTTCATTGCTTTTTTCGCATCCAAAACAGCACTTTTCCACGTTTCATAGAGAGGAAATAGTTCAGAGCATAGTTTTTGGTGGTTGTTTGTCATTTCTTTTTTTGTCCAACTGCTTGGAATAGTATTTTTTGCATCACCTTTCGTAGATCACCTACATCACTTAGTCGTGTTCCTTTCTTGCCCCAAACATTTTCAAAAGCTCCTGTTTCAATATGTGTCTCTGGTTTTTCCCTACCTCTTTCTGATGGTTCATCTGAAGATATCAATCCTGGAATTCTTATTCCACGCGGATAAACATTTTTCATAGAATCTATCTCATTAACAATTCGGCGAGAAGCATCTTGAGTCATTGTTTCCCCGTCTGTTATTTCCAATAAAACGGCTACTTCTCTGTCTTCATTGAGTTCTCTCTGAACATCTTCTTTGCTCAATAAATTTTGAGCATAATGCAACGGCTTATCATCTTCTGTTCCTCCTAAATCAATTTGTTGAATCTTCATAACTGCTTCCCATAATCGCTTATCAAGATTTTTTGAATCTTCATCAGAAAGTGTTTGTTCTTGTTTTTCTTCTTCACTTAACTCAAGAAGTTCTTTGGTTTCACTGCCAAAACCATTTATCTGTAAAGAAATATCAACTGGTGATTCCCCGTTGTTCCGCACTGAAAGATTGCGTCTAAACTGAATTAAACTCTTAGAGATAGCGTAAGTTGCTTCTTGTACTGCTCGACGTTTTTGATCATCCATACTTCCAGACAGATCAAGTATAAGATGAAGGTCTATTTTTCGTGGATCAGTACTTTCTTTCATTTTTTCTAATGTTTTGCGACGAAAAACACGAGCTTCTCCAGGATCAGTTATTATAGTAGGAATCTGCTTCACAAACTGCTTTACTGAAAAATCTTTTCCTGAGCGAAAGCCATCTTCTTCTACCCGTTCTGAATGATAAGTGGTGTGTAAAAAAACTTCCCACAAATCAACTAAGTTGTGATATACCGAATCAGCTTTTTCGCGAATTTCATGCATTCGTTTAACTTCTTTTTCAGAAAAACCGGCCTCTTGCATATTCTGATTAAAGCTCTGTTTAGCTTTATCAGAAGCGCGTTCAGATGCTGATTTCTGCGATTCTTTTATCTCTTTAATTATTTTTTTAATATCACTATCGCTCACTTCTTTCCCAAAGTCATTAATATCAAAAGTTCCCGAAGGTTGCTCTAAGTTATTATTATCCACATCCTCTTTCAAAAATTCTCGGAAAGATGGCTCTATCAAATTATCTAATCTAAATAAAATACTACTAAAAGAAGAGTCAGGACTGTATATCTGAGTATTGATAAAATCTTGGAGTGAGTTGTATTTTCGTCCCATATAACTAAAAGGAGTGTCTAGTTTTTCACGCACGCTATCTTCTATCTTCACTTCTTCTTCAGGAAGCATCGCTCGACGCAAAGCTGCATAACAAAATTGAAGATGTTTAGGCTGTTGACTAAGGTCGTTTTCAATAAATAGTTTTCTATATAAACTTTTGCGAGGATGATCTTCTTCTCTGATGTTTTGAAATTTAGGTAAACGACCCTCTACGATGCTGTTATCGTGAATATCTTTAAAGATGTTATAGTACTTCCTCCACGCCTTTTCTATTTTTTCTTGTTTTTCGGGTGGCCACTGTTTTGCTTCTTCTTGAGCTTTTTCAAAAGTTCCCAAGTACTGATCTGGGGATTGACTCATCTGCACAAAATGAGCTATTTCGTGAATAAAAGCATAAAGTTGTTCTGATTCATTTAGTTTTTTTTGTTCAATGAGCACTGGACTAATCCCAATCTCTTTACTTTCTGCATCAAAATAAAAAGTTTCAACACTTTCGTCTACTTTTACTCTAAAACCAACTCCTCCAAGCACTACTTCTCCCAGTGCTTCATACTGCCGATACCGTTCTGCTATCTGTTCTTTTTTTTCTTGTTCGTTGTTTTCTTCTCCAGCATCTTGAGAGCTCATCTGTTCATTAAAGTTAGGAAAGTTTTGTTTTTCAGGATTATAGCTCATAATATAATGTGTTAATAAAATTTATAATTGATAAATCTTAATATTAGGATTCTTTTTCCTATACTCTTTTAGTTTTTCCATTGTCACACCCTCAAGAAAAAGTTTTTGAAGATTTTTTGGGAGCTTTATGTTTTCTAAGTTTTTGCTGATGGTATAACCCAGATGAATTTCTTCAAGATTGTCTGGGAGTTTTAGATTTTCTGGTTTTTGGATAACGGCACGAGCAAAAAGAATCCCCTCAAGACTGCTTGGGAGTTTTATATTTTCGGGGCTTTGAATCATAGCGCGGCAAAAATCAAGTACCTCTATATTATCTGGAAAATATACTTTTCCAGATGAAGGAAAAAATTTTTCCCAAGCTCTAATGAAGAACACTCTTCCATTTTCTTGATTCCAACTAAAATCCCCTATCTTTTCTTTTAAAAATGAGAGCAGTAAAGCATCTTTGTATGTAATTTCTTCTCCTTCAAAT
>CAZKZM010000058.1:0-6538 GCA_964557305.1 uncultured Candidatus Saccharibacteria bacterium
TTTTTATTGAACAAACCAATTAAAGGTGTTATAATAAAACAAATAAAAAGGAAGTTCTTTTTTTAAACACAAAAGAAGGAGAGAAAGAATGTTTGAACCGAAAAAAGAGGTTATTTGCAACGGCGTCTGGATTCCATCCAGTATTGTTAAACACTCCTCAAAGATCGCTTTAGGGGTTTTGACCAAGCAGATGGATTTTCTGGGTGACGAGAAAGAAAAGGTGGCAAATTTTTTACATATGTTTGCCCCCAACTCTTATCCCCACTATCAGAGAACGAAGCTCAATCACGGCGACAAGATTGTTACTGTTGATTATCAGTATTTGGAGCAGATTAATATGAGTGGGTATCAGATCATCGCAGATGGGATAATGACTGACATTCCAGGGATGCCTTTGCTTGTTCGAGGAGCTGACTGCGCTTCGGTTTGCATTTATGATCCCGTTAATCAGGCAGTAGGATTGTTCCACTGTGGATGGCGCGGAACGGCAAAAAAGTTGGCTGTAAAAGGAGTAAAGAGAATGCAGGACTTTTACGGCTCCGAACCGAGAGACCTTGTTATCATCATCGGGCCTCACGCAGGCGCTCTCACTAACGAGTACGAAGTTGGAGAGGATGTCCTAAAGGAGTTTTCCTTGCGGTACAAGGATATTGCCCCTTTCTTCTGTGAAAGCAGAAGGAATAAAGGGAAGTACCTTCTTAGCTTGGCCGGTGCCATCACGATCTCACTACTGGAAGTAGGAGTGTTAGAGTATAATGTCCAGCAATCCTACATATCAACAATGGGATTGACTGGTGGAGGCCTCTTTCACTCCGAAAGAATTGAACGAGAAAGAAGAGAAGGAAGAACATCGCCAATGGTGGCGGTGTTAAAGTAGACCCCATTCTACACCCCCATTTTTACACCCCTGGGGTGTAAAAATGGGGTTCTTTTTTTACGGTTTGTTTTGTGTTATATTTAATTGTATGGAAAAAGTAATTTTAATTATACGAGATGGGTGGGGTTATCGGGATGATAACTCTTTTAATGCCATTGCAAAAGCAGATACTCCTGTTGATGACAAGTTGAGAGAAGAGTATCCGTGGACGCTTCTTGATGCTTCGGGAGAAGCGGTTGGACTTCCTGCTGGCTATCAAGGAAACTCTGAAGTTGGACATCTTACAATCGGCTCTGGACAGATAATAGAGCAAAGTTTAGTGAGAGTGAATAAATCAATAGAAGATGGTTCTTTTTTTAGAAAAGAAGAGCTTCTTGGTGCGATAGAAAATTGCAAAATAAAAAAATCTTCTCTTCACATTGCAGGATTATTGCAGAAAGAAGGGGTTCACTCTCATATTAATCATCTTTTTGCTTTGCTTGAACTTTGTAAAAAAGAAAACTTTAAAGATGTTTTAATTCACATTATCACAGACGGAAGAGATGCCCCAGTTCATATGGGAAGGGTTTATATAAAAGAGCTTCTTGAGAAGATGAAAGAGTTGGAAGTGGGAAAAGTTGCAAGTATTTCTGGAAGATATTATGCGATGGACAGAGACAAAAGATGGGAGAGAACAAAGAAAGCGTACGAAGTTATAATCCAAGGAAGTTCAGAAGAAAAATTTGAAGATGTTCTTGAAAAAATAGAAGAGTTGTACAAAAGAGGAGAGTCAGACGAGTTCATAAAACCACTAATTCACAAGGATTACAGTGGTGTTAAAAGTGGAGATTCTTTCATTTTTTACAATATAAGAACTGACAGGCCAAGACAGTTAACACAGGCGATAGTAGAGAAAGATTTCAAAGAGTGGGAGAGAGAAGTTATTGATATATTCTTTGTTGCAATGACTGAGTATTATACTCCGATGAACGGAAAAGTTGTTTTTAAAGAAAATAAGATTGAGGATATACTGGGAGAAGTTTTAAGTTTAAATAGTGTAAACCAACTAAGAGCAAGTGAAACAGAGAAGTATCCTCATGTCACTTTCTTTTTTAATGGACAGCGAGAGGAACCGTTTGAAAATGAAGACAGAGTAATAGTTCCATCCCCAAAAGTTGCCACTTATGATGAGAAGCCGGAGATGAGTGTTGCAGAAGTCGCTTCTAAGGTAAAAAAACAGATTGAAAGCAGTAAGTATCAGTTTGTGTTAGTAAACCTTGTTAACGCTGATATGGTTGGCCATACAGGACAAGAAGAGGCAGTTATTAAAGCGGTTGAAGCTGTTGATAAAGCGGTGGGAGAGATAGTTCAAGCAGGAAAAGAAAATAATTACACAGTTCTTGTTTTTGCTGATCACGGTAATGCTGAAGACCAGAGAGAAGAGTTTTCTACCAGTCACACAACCAACCCCGTTCCGTTAATTATTGTTTCGGAAAAAATGAAGGGTGTTTCGTTGAAAAAGGGAGAACTTAAAGACATTGCCCCGATGGTTCTTTCTTTAATGAAGATAGAAAAACCTGATAAAATGACCGGAAAGGTTCTTTGGGAGTAGGGTCTTCAAGTCCTTAACTTGATAAAAAATAGTTTTTGTAATAGATTATTAAGTAGTTATAAATGTAGTTTATTAATTTAATTTATATTATGGAAGAAAAAAATATTCGTGTTTTTAGCACGCCAACTTGCGTTTATTGTATTGTTCTTAAAAAGTGGTTAGATGAAAAAAAAGTAAGTTATGACGAGGTTGATGTTTCTCAAGACGAAGAAGCGCAAAAAGAGATGGTTCAGAAAACAGGGCAGATGGGAATTCCTGTAATTATGATTGATGAAGAAGTTGTTGTTGGGTTTGACAAGGAGAGGATTGTTAAAATATTAAATATTCAAGATTAGTATGAAAAAAATAGCAATCAACGGCTTTGGAAGAATAGGAAGGGCAGCTTTCAAGGAGTTAATTAGAAAGTATAGCGGAGAAGTAGAAGTTGTCGCTATTAATGATCTTTCTGATCCAGAAAGCGTTGTTCATCTTTTAAAATATGACTCTGTTTATAGAAGATACGACAGAGAAGTTTCTTTTTTTGAAGAAGAGGGTTCTTTTCTGGTTATTAAAGATGACGAAAAAGAACTGAAAGTTAATCTATATTCCGAAAAAGATCCTTTAAAACTTCCTTGGAGAGAGTTAGAAGTTGATGTTGTTTTGGAGTGCACAGGTGTTTTTCGTGATTTTCAAGGGGCAAATATGCACATAAAAGCAGGAGCGAAAAGAGTTGTTATCTCTGCTCCATCAAAAGAGCCAGAAAAAATAGCAAGCTTTGTTCTTGGAGTAAATGAAGAAAAATATAATCCTGAAAAAGATTTTGTAATGGATATGGGTTCTTGTACAACTAACTGCCTTGCCCCTGTTTTAAAGATTTTAAATGATGCTTATGGTGTTTCATCAGGAATGATGACCACTATTCACAGTTATACGATGGGACAGAATCTTTTAGATGGTTCTCATAAAGATTTAAGGAGAGCAAGAGCAGCAGGATTAAACCTTGTTCCAACGACTACAGGAGCAGCAAAAGCAGTAGGAAGGGTTATTCCAGAACTTCAAGGAAAGATAAGTGGAATGGCAGTAAGAGTTCCAACACCAACTGTTTCAGCAGTTGATCTAGTGGTTGTTGTTGACAAAGAAACAACAAAACAAGAAGTTAACGACCTTCTTCAAGAAAAATCAAGGCAAGAAAAGTTGCAATCAGTATTAAAAGTAGAAGAAGATCATCTTGTTTCAAGTGATTTTATTGGAAGTTGCTACTCTTCAGTAGTTGATGCTGAGTTAACTGATGTTAAAAAAAATATAATTAAAGTTTTTGCTTGGTATGACAACGAGTGGGGGTACTCTACTCGTCTTGCTGATTTTTCAGTTTATATAACCAGAAAATAGTATGATTTTAGGATATCGAGAACAAAAAGAAGTTTTAGAAAAGTATAATCTTGAAACTCCGAACTCTTTTTTTATAGAAAAAAAAGAACAACTTTCTTTAGCGATAGAAAAAATAGGATATCCTTTAGTTATGAAGATATCATCTAAAAAACACCTTCACCGAACAGAAGTAGGTGGAGTTTTCAAAGACATAAAAAGTAAAAAAGAGGCAGAGGAAGCTTTTGATAGTTTAGGTGAAATAAGCGAGATAGATGGAGTTGTTATAGAGGAACAGATTAAAGGAGTAGAGTTTATTGTTGGCGTTAAAGACGATCCTTCCTTTGGAAAAGTTTTAATGCTTGGGAGTGGAGGAGTTATGGTTGAAGTTTTTAATGATGTTTCTTTCAGAGTTTTACCTATTGAAAAAGAAGATGCAACAGAGATGATAGATGAGATAAAGGGAAGAAAGCTATTAGAAGGATTTCGGGGAAACAAAGCAGTTGATAAAAAAATATTAAATGATTTTTTAATCAGTGTTTCTCTTTTAGCTGAAAAAGAAAATTTTAAAGAGATTGATTTCAATCCAGTAATTGTAAACAGTAAAGGTTCTTTTATTTGTGATGTAAAAATTATTGTATGATTAGTGAAAATATTTTTAATCCTAAAACAGTTGCAGTTATTGGTGCTACAGATAGGGAAGAATCTGTTGGAAGGGGAGTTGTTGAAAATCTAAAAAATACAAAAAGAAAAATATACTTTGTAAATATATCAAAAGAAGAGATTTTTGGTGAAAAAACATACAAAAATATTAATGATATTAAGGATAATATTGATTTAGCAGTAGTTGTAGTTCCAAAGATTGCTGTTTCAGTAGTAGTTGACGATTGTATTAAAAAAAGAGTAGGTGGAGTTTTAATAATTTCTAGCGGTTTTGCAGAAACAGGAGAAGAGGGAAGAAGAGAACAAGAAGATATTAGCGAAAAATTAAGAAGCGCAGGAATCTCTTTAATAGGGCCAAACTGCTTGGGATTGTTGAGGCCTCCCGCTGGTTTAAACGCTTCTTTTGCTCCAGGAACTCCAAAAAGTGGAAGTATCGCGTTTATCTCTCAGTCAGGAGGGCTTATTGATGCTGTGATTAGTGATTCTGAGGAAAAAAATTACGGCTTTTCATTAGTTATTTCTGTTGGAAACGCTGCTGGCTTTAGCATAGAAGATTATATAATGATTGCTGATAGCGATGAAGAAACAAATGTTATTACTCTTTATGTAGAGGGAGTTATTGATGGAAGATCTTTTATGGATACTCTTAAAAAAGTGAAGAAGCCAGTTGTGATCTTAAAAGCAGGAAAGATGGATCAGTCAAAAAAAGCAGTTATGTCTCATACTGGAATGTTAGCGGGAGAGTATAAGATATTTTCTTCGGCAATCAAACAAGCAAAAGCGGTTGAAGTTGATTCTCTTGAAGAGATGTTTGATGTTGCCAAAGCGTTGTCGTGGCAAGAAGAAACAAGAAAACAAGGAGTAGGGATTGTCACTAACGGTGGAGGAGCAGGAATCTTGTTAGCAGATCAGTTATATAAAGAACAAGTGGAACTTCCCCAAAGCATAAAAAATCCACTTGATGTTATTGGAGATGCTTCTCCTGATGATTACAAAAAAGGTTGTATAGAAATGATTAAACAAGATGATGTTTCTTTGCTGGTTGTTATTCAAACCCCACAGATTGTGACGAAACCACTTGAAAACGCCAAGGTGATAAAAAGTATCTTCAAAGAATACAAAAAACCAGTTGTTTCTGTTTTTATGGGACTTGGAAAAGAGAACAGAGAAGCAGTTAAATATTTGGAAGAGAACAACATTCCAAATTACACAGACCCCAAAAGAGCATTAAAGCCAGTATTAGCAATTATAAATAAAATATAGTTACATATTATGAAAAAAGTTATTGTTATTGGACACAAAAATCCTGATACTGATTCAGCTGTTTCAGCAGTAATTCTTTCAAAGATAAAAAAAGAAGAAGGTGTTTTATTTGTTCCTGCGGTCGCGGGAGAGTTTAACCGCGAAACAGAGTTCGTCTTTTCTCTTTTTAATACTGAAAAACCACTTAAAGTTGAAGAAAAAAGTGGTGACGAAAAGTTTTTTTTAGTAGATCACAACGATCTTAGTCAGAGCGTAGCTAAGAGAGAAGATGTTGTTGGGGTTTTAGACCATCACCAGTTATCAGGAATGAAAAGTGATAGCGTTTTATACTTTCGCGCTGAACCAGTAGGAAGCACCTGTACTTTGCTATATGAGATGATTAAAGACAAGGGGATAGAGATAAACAAAGACGAGAAGGGACTTTTAGCGTCAGGAATAATATCAGATACACTAAACCTAAACTCTTCAACAACAACAGAAAAAGATGTTAAATATTTAAAAGAACTTTCTGAAAAAGCCGACATAAACCGTGATGAACTGGCTGAAAAAATGTTTTCTGCGAAATCTGACTTCACAGGAAGAAGTACCGAAGAGATAATTTGCGGAGATATGAAAGAGTATGACTTTAATGGTAAAAAAGTAGGAATAGGGGTCTCAGAAGTAACTGCTTTGGACTATTTTTTAAAAAATGACGATACTATCTCAGAGACAGTTAAAAAAATAAAGCAAGAAAAAAATCTTGATGCTTTCTTTTTTGGTGCAGTTGATATTATTAAACAGAACACTCACTTTTACTTTGC
>CAZKZM010000059.1:0-11571 GCA_964557305.1 uncultured Candidatus Saccharibacteria bacterium
CAATTGTCAATTGTCAATTGCCAGTTTTGCATTTTGTGTTTTTATTATGTATAATATCATTGTTTCACGCACCCGTAGTTCAACTGGATAGAACGTCAGATTGCGGATCTGGAGGTTGCAGGTTCAAGTCCTGCCGGGTGCACATATAATGAAATTCTCTACTTCTGTTTCTGAAATCTCTGGCGTTGGTCCCGCCAATAAAAAAAAGTTAGAAAAGCTAAAGATAAAAACTGTTGGCGATCTTTTGTTTTACTTTCCTCGTCGTTATGAAAATTTTTCTCAAAAAACATCTGTTGCTTCAATATACAACAAAGGAAAGTATACTGTTGAAGGAAGAGTTGTTAAAACCAATCTTGATGTCACAATAGGGCGAAGAATTGCTATTTTTGAAGTGACAATAAAAGACAAAACCGGAGAGATAAAAGCGGTTTGGTTTAATCAGCCATATCTGAAAGACAAGATTAGCGAAGGAGATGAGATTGTTGTTTCAGGAACAGTTAGTTTTTCCAAAAACGGCTTACAATTTTCAAATCCTTTTTACAGAAAACTTAACTCTGATGAAGATGTTTTTGATATCTTGGCTGTTTACTCGGAACAAGGAAAAGTGACATCTTCTTTTCTTCGTTCAGTTATTAAAAAAGCTCTCTCTAAAATTAATATTCAGAACAAAGAAACACTTCCACTTGATGTTGTTAAGAAAAACAATCTTTTTTCTTTGTCAGAAGCATTAAATGAAATTCACTTTCCGTCATCAGTTAAAAACTTGAAAAAAGCAAGAAGAAGATTTTCTTTTGAACGAATCTTTCTTCTTCAACTTTTTGTTTTAGAGCAAAAAATTGCTATCTCTAAAAAAAAGGGGGTCTCAGTCCCAGTTGATATTGAAAAAGTTAAAGATCTCGTTGATGGCCTTCCTTTTACCCTAACCGATGCTCAGAAAAAGGCCTCTTGGCAGATACTAAAAGATCTTGAAAAGGAAACGCCAATGAATCGGCTTCTTGAAGGTGATGTTGGCTCTGGAAAAACAATCGTTGCGACAATCGCTTCTCTTGCGGTAATAAAGGCTGGCCATCAAGTTGCTTTAATGGCTCCAACAGAAGTTCTTTCAAAGCAACACTTTGACGAAATAGCAAAACTGCTCTGGCGATTCAAAATTGACATCGGACTTCTTACTGGAAAGAAAGATAAGATAAGATCAAAAAGATTAAAAGGAGACACTTTTGAAGTTTCCAGAAGAAAACTTCAGGAAAAGGTAGAAAAAGGAGAAGTGGACCTTCTTGTTGGAACTCACACTTTGATACAAGACAAAGTAAAGTTCAAAAACCTTGCTCTTGTTATTGTTGACGAACAACAAAGATTTGGAGTAGAGCAAAGAGCAAAGTTGTGCTTGAAAAAAGATTCTCTTGTTCCGCACCTTCTTTCAATGACTGCTACTCCAATTCCAAGAACTCTTGCTCTTACTCTCTATGGAGATCTTGATCTCTCGGTTATTGATGAGATGCCCGAAGAAAGAAAACCGATAATAACTGAACTTGTTTCTCCTCGAAAAAGAGATGATGCTTACTTGAAAATAAAAGAAGAGATAAAAAAAGGAAGGCAGTGCTTTTTTATCTGTCCTCGGATTGAAGATCCCGACAAAAAAGACAACAACGGCAAGAAATCGCCTTGGGCAAACTTGAAGTCAGTGGAAAAAGAGAAAGAAAAACTTTCAACAGAGATCTTTCCAGAGTTTAAGGTTGAGGGATTGCACGGAAAGATGAAGATCTCTGAAAAAGAAAAAGTGATGAAAGATTTCCGAAACAAAAAGATAGATATCCTTGTTTCAACTTCTGTTATAGAAGTTGGAGTTGATGTTAAAAATGCTAGTATAATGGTTATTGAAGGAGCAGAGATGTTTGGATTATCACAACTTCACCAGTTCCGAGGAAGAGTTGGAAGAAGTGATATTCAGTCGTACTGCTTTCTGTTTACAAGTTCGTGGAACGAAAAAATAAAGAAACGACTAAAAGCACTTTTAACTTCAAAAAACGGGTTTGAGTTAGCTGAAAAAGATCTTGAAATAAGAGGACCTGGTGATTTTATCGGAAAAAAACAGTGGGGATATAGTGATTTTACAATGAAAGCCCTGAAAGATCCTGTTCTTGTAGAACAAGCTCGGGAAACAGCAAAAGAACTTCTTAATGAAGATCCTTCTTTGGAAAAATATTCGCTTTTAAGAAAAAGAGTGGATCTTCTAAAAAGAAAGATCCATCTTGAGTAGTTGCTATAACAACTATAACAGTTATAAATACTATAATAACTATAACTGCTGTAATAATTATAACGGTTATAGCTTGTAAGTGTGACCCCAAGGGGATTTGAACCCCTGTTACCAGGATGAAAACCTGGCGTCCTGGACCAAGCTAGACGATGGGGCCGTCAAGTTTTCCAAAAACGCGTCCTTATTGTAATATAAAAAAAGAAAAAAGACAAGAAGGATTAAAATGACAATTGACAATTGACATTTGACTGTCATTCTGAACGAAGTGAAGAATCTTGTTTGTGATTGTTCTATGAGATTCTTCGTTTCACTCAGAATGACATTGTTGTTTTGAATTTTGAACATTTGGATTTGAAATTTATTTCATGAGATTCCCGCCTTCGCGGGAATGACAAGTGATTTTTTAAAATTTAAAATTAAATCATTTAGTCATTCAATTGAAATTTAAAATTTGAAATTTAAAATTATTATCTATGATCATCTTAGCTATAGAAACATCTTGTGATGATACGGGGATCGCCTTGTTGGAAAAGGAAGATGGGGTTGTGAGAACAATCTCTAGTGCTGTTTCGTCACAGAACGAAGTTCATGAGAAGTGGGGAGGAGTTTATCCTTCTGAGGCGAAGAGAGAGCATCAGAAAAATATGATTCCAACTCTTCTGGCTGTTCTTGAGAAAGCAAACTTTCTTGAAAAAGGAAAAACAGAAGAACATCCTGAAGTTGAAAATATTTTATGGAGAGAAAAAGATCTTCTTCGTGACTTAAAGATTTTTTTAAAGAAAAACAAAGTTAAAAAAATAGATGCGATCGCCGTCACTATCGGTCCTGGATTAGATCCTTGTCTCTGGGTTGGAGTTAATTTTGCACGAGCTTTTTCTGCTTGTTTAGATATTCCTATTATTCCCGTAAATCATATCAAAGCCCACATCTCATTTTTTCTTTTTACTGAAAAGAAAATTTCTTATCCTGTGATTGCTCTTATCGCAAGTGGAGGACACACTGAGTTAGTATTGATGAAAAATGCAAAAAGTTACGAAGTTATCGGAAGAACAAGAGACGATGCGGCGGGAGAGTGTTTTGATAAATCAGCAAGAGTCCTTGGAATTGGATATCCTGGTGGACCAGCCATTGCGAAGCTTGCTTCGCAATGGAAATCTAAAATTCCAAGTTCAAAAAACTTAAACATAAAGCTACCACGACCGATGATGCACAGTGATAACTATGATTTTAGTTTTTCAGGGTTAAAAACGGCTGTTTTGTATGATTACCGCTCGAGAGATAAAAAAACGCAGGAGAGCGAAAATTATAAACATCTTATGGCGAAAGAAGTTCAAGAATCCATAACCGATGTTCTTGTTTTCAAGTTGAAAAAAGCAGTAGAAGAGCACAAAGCAAAAACAGTAATTATTGGAGGAGGAGTGACAGCAAACGAAAGATTAAAAGAAAAAACAAAAGATATGATCTCTTGTTTTTCGGGGGCCTCTCTTCTTCTTCCTTCAATGAACCTTGCAACAGACAATGCAGAGATGATCGGAGCAACGGCGTTTATATCAAAAGAGAGAAAAAACTACAAAGAAGTTGAGGCAAAACCGAATCTGACTATATCAGAGTGAATGTTAAACACACAGATTTACGCAGATGGGAACACGGATAGACACGGATGTTTAATTTTGAATTGGATTCCCGCTGGAGTTTATCCTCGAGTCCCATCGGGGGCGGGAATGACAGTCAAATGTCAAAAGTCAAATGTCAATTGTCAATTTTTACTTTTCCATTTTTTTTACGAGAGAGATAATTTGTTTTCTGAACAAAACAAATACAAGAAGGGTTAAAAGAAGAGGGATGAGGATGTAACTTATAAGCATCTTTATCAATTTTGAATGATTTAATTTTAAAACTGGATTCCCACTCCCCGCCTTCGCGGGGACAGGCTCCGCGGGAATGACAGTCAAAAGTCAAAAGTCAAATGTCAATTGTCAAATGTCATTTATAGTTCTATTTTTCTCTTTTTTTCTTTTTCTATCTTTGGAACTTCTATTGTTAGAATAGAATCGCTTATGTCTGCTTTTATCTGAGATGGATCAAAATCCTCTGGCATAATTACTTCTCTTCTGAAGTTTCCAAAGTAGCACTCTTGAGTGTAAAAGTTTTTCACCTCGTTATCTTCTCTTTTCGGACAATCGCGTTTTCCTTTTATGATAATTGTGTCTTTCTCAGTAATAATCTCTATGTCTTCTTTCTTTACTCCTGCCACGGGAGCTTGTATCACAATGTTTTTTTCTGTTTCGTATATATCAACTGCAAGCTCTCCTTCTTTCTTGAACCATGCTTTTTCTTCGTTCTTGTTATTTTTATCTTCTTTATTTTTTTTAGACATATTTATTATTATTTTTAGCCATAAGAAGAGAATAACACTTTAAAAAAGAAAATACAAACTTGTGCCCTCGAGAGGATTTGAACCTCCAACCCTTGCGGGACACGGTTCTAAGCCGTGCGCGTATGCCGATTCCGCCACGAGGGCATTAAAAAACCACTTTCTTATTATAACAACAAAAATCCCCAAAGCCAATACTTGCTTCGGGGATTTTTTGTTTTGTTTTTCTTTATGTTGTTGGCGCTCCAAGTAAATTCGTAAGCAGTGTAACAACTCCACCAGCAAGGAGAGCAATAACAGCTCCGATAACAGCAAACCTCACCCACTTCTTTGCATTACCATATTTTGTCTCGTCTCCACCTGCGGTTATAAAGTTAAAAGCAGCTAATACTAAACAAATTACTACCGCTATTAAAAATATTGTATAAATTGCCTGCATTACAAAATCAACAAAATCCTCAATATCAGACCAGTCGTTCCAAACATCGGTTGGCGGCTCTTCAAGTCCAAGTGCAAATCCAAAAGGCAAAACAAGAAGTCCAACTAAAAGAACAGACAGAATTGGAAGTGTTTTTTTTATTTTCATTTTATTTTTATTGTTTTAATAAAAATCAACGACCTTTGTTATATATTATATATACTCTATCATATAATTATCATAATTGTAAGTCAAGTTTTCTTTATAAATAAAAGTAACTGCGGATTATTCATGTGTTAAAAGGTTCTCAATCAACACTTTCATTCCTCCAGCAAGGAGAGCAACAGCAACTCCGATAACTCCGTAAAAAACCATCTTTTTTGCTTTTTCAAACTTGGTCGGATCACCAGCTGCAGTAAGAAAAGTAATTCCAGCAATTATAAAGAAGATAACCGTAACTCCTAAAAATATTGTCCACAGAAAAGAGGCAAAACTGTTTATTATACCAATGACATCGCTTGCTTCTGAGATTATCGGCTTATCAGCAAAAACAAAAACAGGAGAGAAAGAAACTATTCCGATAAATAAAAAGGTTGTTATTTTTTTAATCATATTTTTAAGTTAATTATTCAAGGTTATAAACCACCTTTTCTTTAATAAAAATACTTGACTCTTCTTCTTCAACTCCTATCACATCTTGAACAACATAGATAATTCCGTTAGCAACAATTATTATTGCAAGACCAACTATCGCCCACTTTATAAGATTTGCTGCTTCCTTTGCTTTCCCTGGATCTCCTCCGGCAAAGTAAAACTTGAAACCACCCCATATAAATATAATCGGGGCTATCGCAAAAGCAACATTTCTTACAAATGTAACAACTGCAATTATTATCGCCTCAATAGTATTGTGTTCAAGAGGATTCGCAATTATAATGGCATCTGCACTAACAAAACTTTGAGACAAAAAAACAAAAACTCCGAACAGTAGAAAGTAAAATATGTTTTTATATTTTTTCATATAAAGCTCCGAAGTGAGTTCCTCCGGCATCAATTTTTTTTACTAACTGAAACCCTTTTTCTTTTATTTTTTCATCAACTTCTTGCTCTGAAACACTTTCCGAATTTTTCCAATCAACAACAAGCATTTTCCCTGAGTTTTTTAACAAACGGTACGCTTCGTTTATTACCGCCTCTTTGTCTTCTGCTTGAAAAAGAATGTTTGAAGCAACGACTAAGTCAAAAGAATCGTTTGTAAGATTTGTTCCTTTCTCAATGTCTGCTAAAAGGGTTCTGATGTTGTAAACTTTTTCACTTTCTGCCTTGCTTTTCAGAGCAGAGAGAGCTTCGCTCAAAACATCAACTGCATAAACGACTCCTTCTTTGTTTTTTCTTGCTAAAGGGATGCTCCATCCTCCTGAACCACAACCAAAATCAGCAATTCTCATCTCTTCTGAAACCGAGACCTCGTCTATTATTTTTGTTGGATTTAAGAAGTTCATTTTATAAATTACATACAAATAACTGATACCAACTTGTCTCCTTTGTTCAGCTTCATCATTCTTGCTCCTTGTGTTATTCGTGACTGAACAGGAATGTTGGAAATATTAACTCTGATAACTTTTCCTTTTCGGGAAACCATCATCACATCACTTTCAGTAGTTATTGTTTTCAAAGAAACAACTTCTCCAATTTTTTTTGTGTTCTTCACTGTTTTTACTCCCATTCCTCCTCTCTTCTGGGCACGATACTTCTTTGTTTTTATTCTTTTTCCGTATCCGTTTTCAGTCATAATCAACAAGTAAGAATCAGAAACACTTTCTTTTTCTATCATTGACACATCAGCAACACTATCATCTTCTTTGATATTAACTCCTCTCACACCTCCTGCTTGTCTTCCCATCGCCCGAACTTCTTTCTCATTAAAACGAATTAGTTTTCCTTTTCTGGTTGCAATTGTAACTTCATCGCTTCCGCTCGTTTTTCTTACTCTACAAACTTCATCACCTTCTTTCAGTGTGATCGCAATCAACCCTGAACGACGAATATTAATAAACTCTTTTAAAAGTGTTTTTTTGATAATACCTTTTTTGGTTGTTATTATCAAGTTTTTATCGCCAACTACTTCATCTTTTTCCAAAGGAATAACGGCTTGCACTTTTTCTTCTGGTGATATCTCTAAAAAGTTCAACAAACCCCTTCCTCTTGCAGTTCTAACTCCTTCTGGAATCTGATGGACAGGAATACGAAAAACCTTTCCACTGTCAGTAAAGAACAAAAGAAAATCATGGGTCATCGCTTCTATAAAGTGATCAACAACATCTTCTTTCCCCGTTTTCATTCCAAGCATTCCTTTTCCTCCTCTTTTTTGTGCTTTATATGTTGCAGGATTTATTCTTTTAATATAACCTCCTTGGGTTATCGTAACGATTGTTGGTTCTTGTGGAATAAGATCAAGATCTTCAACTTTCTTTAATCCTTTTTCAAAAACTTTTGTTCTTCTTTCGTCGTTAAACATCTCTTTCATCTCAAGAAGTTCTTTCTTTACAATATCCATTATTTTTTTATCGCTGGCAAGAATCGCTGTGAGTTTTTTTATAATTGCTTGCTTTTCTTTCAGTTCATCTTCTATCTCTTTCTTCTCCATCTTTGCTAACTTCTGCAACTTCATCTCTAAAATTGCATCTGCTTGTATCTCTGTGAACTCAAACTTTTTCATCAAATTTTGTTTTGCATTTTCTTTGTTTTCTGAACCCTTGATCGTTTTTATTATCTCATCTATGTGAGAAAGTGCCTTATAAAGCCCTTCTAAAATATGAGCACGGTCTTTTGCTTTCTGCAGATCAAACTTGGTTCTTCTTATTATCACTTGATTGCGGTGATCAATGTAGTAGCGAAGAAGTTCTGCTAACCCCATTACTCTTGGTTGAATTCCATCAATCAAAGCAATCATATTAAGGTGAAATTTTTCTTGAAGAGGAGTAAAACTATAAAGACGATTTAAAATCTTGCGAGGATATGCATTTGATTTCAGATCAAAAACAATTCTCATTCCTTCTCGATCTGACTCATCTCTAATGTCTCTTATTCCCTCTAATTTTTTCTTTTGAACAAGTTTTGCAAAATCTTGAACAAGTTTTGCTTTTCTTACTCGGTATGGAATTTGAGTAATAATAATCTGTGTCTTTCCTTTTTCTTCAACTACCTCCGCTTTTCCACGAACAACAATTGATCCTCTTCCTTGAGAGTATGCCGAAATAATGTCTTCTTTGTTGTAAATCTCTCCTCCAGTAGGAAAGTCCGGTCCTTTTACAAACCGAAAAAGATCTTCAGTGTCTGCTTCTGGATTTTCAATAAGATGAACTGTGGCATCAACAATCTCCCCGATATTATGAGGAGGAATGTTAGTTGCCATTCCTACCGCTATCCCAAGCGAGCCGTTCAGAAGAAGTTGTGGAACAGGAGAAGGAAGAACGGTTGGTTCTTTTTTTGTTCCGTCGTAGTTTGATATAAAATCAACTGTTTCTTTCTGAATATCTTGAAGCATCATCTCTCCCAACTTTGAAAGACGGGCCTCACTGTAACGCATGGCGGATGGAGGATCCCCGTCAACCGAGTTGTGAACAAAAATTCCTGCACTTAAAGCAAAGTTATGCCATAAGTCAACAGTAATGTCATAAACATCTTGTTTCTCTTCTAAAAATTTTACAGAAATAATTTTATGGTTGTGAAATTTTGCTTTTTCTGCAATTTCTTCAATATTCTCAAAATAATTAAAAGCTTTTTCAATCTTAGGGACGCCACCACTGGGTCTGTTTTTTTCATACAAATCAACTGTTAGTGCTTGATGTTCATCAATTATCTTTTTTGCATATCCTAATATCCTGCTTTTAATAACTTGTTCTTTGTATTTTTTTTGCCTCCACTTCTTTTTCAAAGATACTGAAGATTTTTCGGCAATTTTCTTCATCGCATCAGGGTCTTTCATAAGTCGTTCTTTGTTTGCTCTTTTCACTCCTTCTATAACTTTTTTACGGAAACCATCTTCTTCCCATTGTTTTTTGGTCTTTTCTGATTGCATTATTCTGTTTTCTTCTTTTTCCCACGCTTTTTTTCCCATTCTAATAAAATGTTCTTTGGGATATTTTTTTCTATATTCAGGATTTTGCCAAACTTTTTTCATTTTTTTGCTTTGCGTTTTTCTCCACTTAGGATCAGAAGTGATTATTTTCATTCTTTCTGAAATAAATTCTCTATGAGAAGGTTCACTCCATATTTGATTGGACATTTCTTTCATTTGCAAAGACATTTTTTTTCTATATTCAGGATTTTGCCATCTCTCTTTTAATTCTTTTGATTTATGAAGAGCCATCAACTCCTTAAATTCAGGATTTTGCCAAAGCTTCTTTAGGTTTTTACTTGCCTTCTTGCTCATAAAGTCCTTATACTCTTTGTTTTTCCACATCTTCTGAAGTTGTTTTATTCGCAACTTTCTATACTCGGGTTCTTTCCACATTTTTTTATTTCTTTCAGACATTCTGTTAGCAATTTTTTCTCTGTTTTCTTCTATAAATCTTTTTCTTCCTTCTGCTATTTTTTGAACATAATCAGGGTCATTTTTATGTCTCCAAGAAGCAAGTTTTGCATGTAATTTCAAGTGCTCTCCCCACTGCATTCTTTGAATGTTGTCTGGGTTGTTGTTCTCTTTTTTAAAATCTATATGATGACGAACTTTTCCTCTTTTTTGAGAATATTTTCCAGAAACTATATTCCAATTATCTGATAAGTGATGTACAAAATCCCAATCACCACTTATCGGTTGAAAAACCTTAGTGTATCCGTTTAAACTGCTATTTTCTTCTTCTTTTCCTTTTTTAAGATAAAGAGGCATAAGAGATTCTCCTTTTCTTAAGCATTGAGCTTCTTTATACTTTCCATTACGCAACATAAATCTATGATCTGGTGTACATTTAATTTTTTCACCACTGTCAATTTCTACCTCCACAAGACAAGCATTTTTTCTGGTAAGGCGAGGGTTTTTTACTTCTGCAACTTCTATTTTTTTATTTTTTTGATTAAAAGAAAATGTCCAATGTTTTTTCCCTTGTTTTTTTTCTTTTATTAATTTTTCAAAACTAACGCTACGCCCATCGGTTAATTTTATCTCAGTGTCTTTTGTGAAACAGCCGAAATTTCCTTGTCCTTGGACGAGGGGGTAGCGCATTGAGAAGTCCTGTGCCATCAGTACCATAGAGTGATAAACGGCCATATCTCCATGAGGGTGGTATCTTGCAAGAGTTGAACCAACCACACTCGCTGATTTTCTATATTTTGCTCCGTGAGTAATGCCGTCTTCTTTCATTGCGTATAAAATTCTGCGATGAACTGGTTTCAATCCATCACGAACATCGGGAAGAGCTCTTCCAACAATAACCGACATCGCATAATCCATATAGGATTCTTGCATCTCTATTGTGATATCTCTTTCTCTCACATACCCGATTTCTGCTCCTAATTCTTTTTTTGTATTATCTTTATTTTCCATTATTTTTTATTTTATTTTGATCTTGGGATTAAAGGAACAACCTTCATCTCTACAGAAGGAAGTTTGTTTTCTTCAATAATCAACTCTTCTTCTTTTTTCACTTCTTTCTCTCCGATCGCCTTCAAAAAAGGAGACAAGTCATCTATATCAACATCAAGCCCTTCAATCTTATAGTGCATCGGAATAACAACTCTTGGCTCAACTTGAGATATCACTCTCGTTGCTTCTTTAGCATCTATTGTATAAACGCCACCAATAGGGATCATAAGAACATCAGCTTCTCCAATATCTTTCATCTGCTCAGTGCTTAGTTCTTTTTCTCCAAAATCACCAAGATGACACACCCGAACGCCGTCTATTTCTAATGTGTAAATAGTGTTAAGACCTCTTTTTGCTCCTTTTTCTTGGTCGTGATATGACTGTGTTCCTTGAATAAAAACATTGTGAAGTTCATACTCTCCCGGAGAGTCAATAATAAAAGGGTTTCCTTTTACTGCTTTTATATTATTGTGATCAAAGTGATCGTGAGTGACAAGCACCACATCTGCCTCTATTTCAGGAATTTTTAATCCTGCTTTCTCGTCAAAAGGATCTATTAAAATAGAAACTTTTTCTTTGTTTGTCTTTTTTTTCTGAACAGTTATCAGAAAACAAGATTGTCCATACCAAGTAATGTTCATAATATTATTAAATCAGTTTTTAATATTTTTGTTAACTCATTCGCTTTAATTGTCATTCCCATGAAGACAAGAATCTCAAAGAAAATTTCAAATTTCAAATTTCAAATTTCAATTCAATTTTAAATGACTAAATTTTAAAACATTCTTCTTCCTCGTCATTGCGTTTATCATTCCGTAGCTTTAAGCGCAGGAGGAAGGAGTGAAACGACGTGGCAATCTCATTGGGATTGCTTCGGGCTACCGCCCTCGCAATGACGGTGAAGTTGGGTTTCAAAACCTGTCCCGTGAAGAATCGAA
>CAZKZM010000060.1:0-1985 GCA_964557305.1 uncultured Candidatus Saccharibacteria bacterium
GGGGGGGTGGTTGACATTTTGGGGTTAAAATGTTATATTATTAAAGCTTTAAAACTATTATATAGTCAATATAATTACTATGAAAGAGAAAATTACAGCACTACTGTCTGTTTTTTTGGTGATATTCTTATGTGGAGTAATAATATTTCCTGAAAATTTTAATGAAAAAACACCTTCGTTTGTTCCAAAGGTGAAGGACTTTTCTTTTAACTTGGGGCTTGACCTTGAAGGAGGTGCTTACCTTCTTTATCAAGCAGATTTAGAAGATGTTCCTGGAGGAGAAAAAAGTGAAAGAATGGAAGGATTGCGCGATCTGATTGAAAAAAGAATAAACCTTTATGGAATTGCTGAATCGTCAGTTCGGATCAGAGAAGATCGGTTAGAGGTTGAGATTCCTGGACAGCACGATTTAGATGAAGCGATAAAAATAATTGGAGAAACTCCTTTTCTTGACTTTAGAGAGATCTCTGAAGAAACAGAAGAACTAAAAGAAGAGAAGTGGAAAGAGATAGAAGAGTATCTTGGGAAAGAAAGAAGCAAAGTTACTCTTCAAGATATGCTTGATGTTGAAGAAAGTGGGGAGATTGAAGGATGGGAAGTAGTAACAGATCCTCACTACGAACTAACAGGTCTTACTGGTCGCCATCTTGAGGATGCAACGGTTGTTATAAATCAAGTGACCCAGAAACCACTGATTACTCTTGAGTTTAATGAAGAAGGGGCAAAGTTGTTTGAAGAGATAACTGCTCGGAACATAGGAAAGCCGTTGGCAACCTTTTTAGATGGAAGTATTCTTCAAGAAGCAACAGTGCAAGAGAAGATAACAGGAGGGAAAGCACAAATTAGTGGAGATTTTTCAGCAGAAGAAGCTTATGTGACTGCTCGTGATTTAAGAATTGGGGCGTTGCCAGTTCCTATTTCTCTTATTTCACAACAAAGCATTGGCCCTGAGCTTGGAGCACAAGCACTGGATCTTGCCATAAAAGCAGGATTGATAGGAGCAGTTTTAGTTTCTCTTTTTATGATTTTAGTTTACCGATTATCTGGACTCGTTTCAGTGATATCGCTTTTTGTTTATATTCTTTTAGTAATTTCTCTTTTCAAAGTAATCGGAGTGACCCTTACTTTGTCAGGGATTGCTGGGTTTATTCTTTCAATTGGAATGGCGATAGATGCTAATGTTTTAGTTTTGTCAAGGATGAGAGAAGAGATTAAAAAAGGAAGAGATATAGAAAAAAGCATAGAAGAGGCGTATCTTAAAGCGTGGTCATCAATACGAGATGGAAATATTACAACTTTGATTGTTGCTTTTGTAATCTTTTTTATTACAACAAGTTTTGTTCGTGGATTTGCAGTAGTTTTGATATTAGGAATTTTAGTTAGTATTTTTTCAGTAATGGTTGTTAACCGAATCCTTTTAAGAGCACTTTTCTGTGAAAAAATTTCTAAACTTAAAAAAATATGGATATAAACTTTATCAAATATAAAAAAATTTACTACTGGATCTCAGGAACTCTTTGTTTTTTGAGTTTAGTTGCTGTTATCTTTTTGGGACTTGTTCCAGGAATTGAATTTTCGGGAGGAAGTGTCGTTGAAGTTGAATACACAAAAGAAAGACCAACAACGGAAGAAGTTGTAAAAAAATTAGAAAATGCTGAAATGCACGAGGTTAATGTTCAGCCGTTAGGAGAAAGTGGATTTTTAATAAGAGTGAGAGATTCAGAAGAACAGGTTTATGAGGTAATAACTGAAACATTAGATGAAGCGGAAGTAAAACAATTTGAGGCGATCGGACCAACAGTGGGAAGTGAGTTAAGAAACAGTTCGGTAATAGCTATTTTGATAGCATCAGTTCTTGTTATTTTTTATATTAGTATTATTTTTCAACAAAAAAGTGGTTCTGTTAGTTCCTTGAAGTATGGAGTGATTGCCACAGGAATAGCATTTTTTCATGATATTCTTGTTTTAATTGGAATTTTTGCAGT
>CAZKZM010000061.1:0-5025 GCA_964557305.1 uncultured Candidatus Saccharibacteria bacterium
ACTCATAGCTTTGTGATTATATGTTTTAAAATTTAAACATTTAGAAATTTGAAATTGATTTGAAATTTGAAATTTGAAATTTGAAATTAAACATCAGCGTATTAATCAGCGTAAATCAGCGCCTCCAAGATTGTTTGATAATTCTCCTCATTTAAGTTAAAATTACTACCAGTATGATAAGAAAAAAAATAGAACAGTTTCTTGAAGAAGAACTGCAACAAAAAGTAATGATTGAAAAGCCACCTGCTGGCAATGGAGATTACGCTTCTAATGTTGCTTTTATTACTGCAAAGAAAGAAAACAAAAACCCAAATCAAGTTGCAGAAGAGATTGCAGGAAAAATAAAATCAGATCTTTTTTCAAAGATAGAAGCAAAGAACGGTTTCTTAAACTTTTTTCTTTCAGAGCAAACAATCAAAGAAGAACTTTTTCTTGTCTTAAAAGAGAAAGAAGATTACGGAAAACAGAGATCAGAAAAAACTGTTGTTATTGACTACTCTTCACCAAATATCGCCAAGCCGTTCGGAATAGGACATCTTCGTTCTACAATTATTGGACAAGCAATCTACAACATCTATCAGTTTTCAGGATGGAAAACAGTAGGAGTAAATCACCTCGGGGACTGGGGAACACAGTACGGAAAACTCCTTTTCCAGATAAAAAAAGAAGATCTAAACCCAGAAGAACTTTCAATAAAAGAACTGGAACAAGTTTATGTTCGCTTTCATCAAGAAGTAGAAAAAAATCCAGAGATTGAAGAACAAGGAAGAGAGTGGTTTCACAAGTTAGAGCAAGAAGATGAAGAAGCAGGAAATATCTGGAGAAATTGCAAAGAAAAAAGCATTGAAGAGTTTAACAAAGTGTATGAAAAGTTAGGAGTAGAGATAGATCACACTCTCGGGGAAAGTTTTTATCAAGACAAGATAAAGAAAGTTGTAGAAGAAGTTATTGAAAAAAAAGTTGCTGTTGAAAGCAAGAATGCGTTTATCGTTGAGTTTGATGATATGCCTCCAGCGATGGTTCTTAAATCAGACAAAAGCACAACTTATCTCGCTCGCGATCTGGCAGCGGTAAAGTATCGCCTTGAAGAGTTTTCTCCCGATCTTTTAATTTATGAAGTAGGAGCAGAGCAGTCACTTCATATGAAACAGTTGTTCGCAACCGTAGAAAAACTTGGATGGGCAGAAAAAGAAAAGTTTGTTCATATGGCACACGGACTGTTTCGTTTCAAAGATGGAAAGTTTTCAACAAGAAAAGGAAAAACAATTCACCTTGAAGATGTTCTTTCTGTTGCCGAAGAGAAGGCAGAAAAAATCCTTGAAGAGTCGTTGTCTAACGATATGACCCCAGAAGAAAAGAAACAAGTTTCAAAGATAGTTGCTCTCGGAGCAGTAAAGTATAACGGACTAAAAAACCACCACCGTCGCGATGTTGTTTTTGACTGGGACACCGTCCTTGCCTTAAAAGGTGACTCTGGTCCTTACTTGCAGTACACCTGTGTTCGTTGTAAAAGAATATTAGAAAAAGCAGAAAGTACTGATTCTTTAGAGATAGACAGTTTTGATGATTACGAAAGAAAATTAATGCTAAGGATAATTGAGTTCAAAGAAGCAGTAGAACAAGCAAGAGAAAACTTCTCTCCAAACATTATCGCCGAGTACGGATACAAACTTTCCAAAGATTTCAACTTAATGTACGAAGAATCAAGAATCTTAGAAAACAAAAAAAGAATAGCAATAACAAAAGCAACCTATATGACATTATCAACTTGCTTATCACTACTATCAATACAAATACCAGAAAGAATGTAAAAAATATATTAAATAATTTCAAATTTCAAATTTCAAATTTCAAATAAATGACCAAATGAACAAATGACTAAATTTTAAAACAACTTACCTCACAGCTTTGTGATTATATGTTTTAAAATTTAAAATTGAATCATTTAAAATTGAATTGAAATTTGAAATTTGAAATTTAAAATTAAACATCAGTATTCATCTGCGTAAATCCGCCTATTAATCAGCGCAAATCAGCGCCTTATATTATGTCCAACAATCAAAATCCATTTTCTCAAGCAGAGGAAGAAGTTATCAAGTTTTGGCAAGATAACAAGATTTTCAAGAAGTCAGTTGAAAAAGACGCGCCTCAAGGAAAGTATGTTTTTTATGACGGCCCTCCTTTTATAACTGGTCTTCCTCACTACGCAACTCTTCTTCCAAGCATTGCGAAAGATGTTATTCCTCGCTACTTCACAATGAAAGGATACCGCGTTGATCGTGTTTGGGGTTGGGACTGTCACGGACTTCCTGCTGAAAACAAAGTGGAAGAAAAACTTGAACTGAAAAACAAAAAAGACATTGAAGAGTTGGGAGTTGATAAGTTTGTTAACGCTTGTTTTGATTATGTCCGAACTGGTTCTGAACAGTGGAGGTGGTATATAGACAGAATTGGAAGGTGGGTTGATATGGACAACGCCTACAAAACAATGGACTTGAACTTTATGGAAAGCGTTATTTGGGGGTTCAAAGAACTTTACGATAAAGGATTAATTTACGAAGGATACCGAACTTCACTTCACTGCCCAAGATGTGCCACTCCACTCTCAAAGTTTGAGATAACAATGGATGCTGACTCTTATCGGGACATTGAAGAGGAAGCAATTGTGGTTCGTTTCAAGTTAGAAGACGGACGATACTTGCTTTCGTGGACAACTACTCCGTGGACGATTCCAGGAAACTTAGCACTTGCTGTTGGAAAAGAGATTGACTACAAGGTTGTTGAGTTTGAAAAAGAAGATTATATCTTATCTGCAGAAAGCGTTGAAAATATCTTCCAAGAAAAAGAGTATAAAGAAAAAGGAGTTATCAAAGGAAAAGAGTTAGTTGGAAAAAAATATACTCCTGTTTTTGATCTAAATAATGACGAGATAAAAGAAAACAAAACTGCTTTTCAAGTTTACGAAGCTTCTTTTGTTAATACCGAAGAAGGAACCGGAGTTGTTCACATCGCCCCTAACTTTGGTGAAGATGATTTTGAGATAGGACAAGAGATAGGACTTCCGATGTCCGATCTTATGGATGAGAACGGAATTTATACTGAAAAAGCAGGGGATTGGAGCGGATTGTACTTTAAAAAGGTAGGACAAAAAGTTATTGAGAAGTTAGGAAAAAACTTGTTTTTAATTCACAATTATACTCACTCTTATCCGTTCTGTTACCGTTGCAAAACACAACTAATTCACAAAACACAAAAAGCGTGGTATCTGAAAATAAGCGAAATAAGAGAAAGAATGATTGAGAATAACGAAAAAATTAACTGGGTTCCAGAGCACTTCAAACAAGGAAGATTTAGACATAACTTAGAAAACGCCCCTGACTGGTGCTTGTCTCGTTCTCGGTACTTCGGTTCGCCAGTTCCGGTTTGGAAGTGTCCTTGTGGAGAAGTAAAAGTTGTTGGTTCCGTAAAAGATTTAGAAAAACTAAGCGGACAGAAAGTAGAAGATCTTCACCGTCCGTTTATAGATAGCGTTTCGTTTAAGTGTGAAGAGTGCGGACAAGAGATGAAAAGAATTCCAGAAGTTCTTGACTGTTGGTTTGAGTCCGGATCAATGTCCTACGGACAATTTCATTATCCCTTTGAAAATAAAGAAAAGTGGAAGAACATCTTCCCATCTGACTTTATAATAGAGTACACCGGACAACTTCGAGGATGGTTTTACTATCTTCATGTCCTATCAACTGCTCTTTTCAATGATGTTGCATTCAAGAATGTGATAGTGACTGGTGTCCTAGCAGGAAACGACGGAAGAAAGATGAGTAAGTCACTTGGAAACTACCCTGATCCGAGAGGAACATTAGACAAGTACGGAGGAGATGCTTTGAGAATGTACTTTATGTCCAGCCCAATTATGATGGGAGGAGATATGAACATTTTAGAAGAAGACATCAAAAACGCTCTCCGAAAAAATGTTATGCTTCTTTGGAATGTTGTTAATTTTTATGAGATGTTTTCTGTTGAAAACAAAACTATTGAAGACGATTACTTAGAAGATCCAAAATCAGACAACATAATGGACGAGTGGATAACTTCTCGCTTGAGCGAAACAGTGGCGGGGATAGAAGAAAATCTGAAAAACTACAACCTTCCAGCTTCTTGTAGTTTTATCTCTTCTTTTATTGACGATCTTTCCACTTGGTATATAAGAAGATCCAGAGATAGGTTCAAGAGTGAAGACAAAGAAGAAGCAGTAAAAGCAACAAGAACAACCAGTTTTGTTTTGTGGACATTTTCAAAAGCAGTTGCTCCTGTGATGCCGTTCGTTGCGGAAAGAGTTTGGCAAAAAATAACAGGAAACAACTTTCAAGATAAAGACAAGTCAGTTCACCTTACAACTTTTCCTAATATTGAAGAAGTAAAAGTTAACAAAAAGCTTCTGAAAGATATGGAAAAAGTAAGAGCCGTTGTTTCTCTCGCCTTGAAACAAAGAGCAGACAACGGAGTAAAAGTTAGACAGCCGTTAGGAAGATTAACTATAAAAAACGATATAGAAGAAAACCTTCTTTCTTTAATCAAAGAAGAAGTAAATGTCAAAGAGGTAGTAGTTGATGAAAAAATAGAACAACAAGTAGAACTTGACCTAACAATAACCCCTGAACTAAAAGAAGAAGGAGAAGCAAGAGATGTTTTAAGAACCATCCAAAACCTAAGAAAACAAGCAGGCCTAATCCCCGAAGACAAGATAACACTAATCTACCAAGAAGAAACCAAAAAAGATTTCTTTGAAAAGTGGAAAAACTACTTCAAAACCGAAGCAGGAGTAGTGGAGTTAAAAAAAGAAGAAGGAGAAGAAGAAAAGAAAATAAGAATAGAAAAAAAATAACCAGTCATTGCGAGCGGAACGAAGTGAAGCGCGGCAATCCCAATAAAAAATTTCAAATTTCAAATTTCAAATTTCAAATCAATTTCAAATTTCTAAATGTTTAAATTTTAAAACATATAATCACAAAGCTATGAGTAAGTTGT
>CAZKZM010000062.1:0-7792 GCA_964557305.1 uncultured Candidatus Saccharibacteria bacterium
AAATTTCAAATTTCAAATAAATGACCAAATGAAAAAATGACTAAATCCCGTAAAAAGAATCTTCGATTCTTCACGGGACAGGTTTCAAAATCCAACTTCCCCGTCATTGCGAGGGCGGTAGCCCGAAGCAATCCCATGAGATTGCCACGTCGTTTCACTCCTCGCAATGACGAGAAAAAAGGATGTTTTAAAATTTAAACATTTAGAAATTTGAAATTGAATTGAAATTTAAAATTTGAAATTTAAAATTAAACATCAGTGTCTATCTGTGTGCATCTGTGTGTTTAATATGATATACTAAACTAATGATCTACTACTTAAAAGGAAAAGTTACTATCAAAGAAGAAGGGTTTGTTGTTATTGAAAACAACGGAATCGGATACAAGGTTTTTGTTGCTCCTGAAACGCGAGATATGCTTGGGAAAGAGGCGGTGGTGTATTGTTTTGTTAAAAAAACAGATAAAGAAGATCAGCTTTACGGATTTCCTGAAAAAGAAAACTTGGAGTTGTTTGAAAAACTTCTCAAGATATCAGGAATCGGACCGAAAACTGCCCTTGGTATCTCTTCAATTGCTTCAATGGAAGAACTAAAAAAAGGAATAGAAGTTGAAGACAAAAAGATAATAAAAAAAATATTCAAAGTAGGAAAAAAGAAAGGAGAGCAGATTGTTTTTGAAATATCAAGAAAGATGATTCAAGAAAATAAAAAAGATGAGGTTTTTCAAGCGTTAAAAAATCTCGGCTTTCAAGATTACGAGATTAACGAGGCGTTAAAAAATACGAATTTGGACAGTGATGACGAAGAAAGAGTGTCAGAAGCGTTAAAATACTTAGGAAGATGATAAAAAACATAATCAGAAAAATAAAACCAGTTGTTAGTTTTTATCACTTTTTATACTCTTTCGGAGGAGCGTTGTGGTATCGTTTTCCTTCTCGTAAAATTTCAGTAATCGGAGTAACTGGAACTAATGGAAAAACAACAACCGTTGATTTTGCTTCTCGTATCTTCAAGCAAGCAGGATTTAAAGTTGCCTCCTTCTCTTCAATCAAGTTTGAGATAAACAACAAGGAAGAGTTGAATCTTTTCAAAATGACGATGCCAGGAAGAGCTTTTCTTCAAAAGATGATAAGAAGAGCAGTTGACGAGAAGTGTGATATTGTTATTATGGAAGTGACATCAGAAGGAATAAAACAACATCGTCACCGATTCATAAAATTTCAAGGAGCGTGTTTCACAAACATCTCTCCAGAGCACATTGAATCCCACGGGGGATTTGAAAACTACCGAAAAGAAAAAGAAAAGTTATTTAAAAAAACAAAAGGTCTGCACATAATAAATATTGATGATGAGAATGCTGATCACTTTTTAAAGTATGAGAGCAAGGAAAAGATTTTATGTACAACAAAAAAAGAAAAGAAAGAAAATGTTTTGAAAGCCGAAAAGATAGAACCAACCCCCAACGGCACAACTTTTTTTATTGAAGGCGAAAAGTTTACCTTAGGAGTGGCAGGGAAGTTTAATATTTACAATGCTCTTTCCGCAGTAGCAGTTGCAAAAAGCAAAGGAGTTTCTCTTAGCGTTGCAAAAAAAGCTCTTCAAGAAGATTTTGTGGTAAGCGGAAGAATGGAAGAAGTTGTTTCTTCTCCGTTCAAAGTTATAATTGATTACGCAGTAACACCCGACGCGTTAGAGCAGTTGTACAAAGAAATAAAAGAAAACTTTTCACCCAAAAAAATAATAGCGGTTTTTGGTGCTTGCGGAGGAGGAAGAGACAAGTGGAAGAGACCGAAGTTAGGAGAGATAGCAAGCAAGTATTGCGACCACATAATACTAACAAACGAAGATCCTTACGACGAAGATCCAGAAGAGATACTAAACGATATTGAAAAAGGATTTTCAAAAAGCATTAGTTATGAAAAGATAATAGACCGAGAACAAGCAATAAAAAAAGCGATACAAAAAGCAGAAAAAGAAGACATCGTAATAATAACCGGAAAAGGATGCGAACCCTGGATGTGCCTCGCTAAAGGAAAAAAAATCCCCTGGAACGAGAAGGAGGTAGTGATGAAGTACTCAACAACGAAGAGGTGATTGTAATATAATAGTTATAGTAGTTATAAAAGATATAATAATTATAATAAAATTTCAAATTTCAAATTTCAAATTTCAATTGAATGACCAAATGAACAAATGACTAAATTTTAAAACAACTTACTCATAGCTTTGTGATTATGTGTTTTAAAATTTAAAATTAAACATCCGTGTTCATCCGTGTTCACATCTGTGTAAATCAGTGTGTTTAACATAAAAAAATTATGAAAATAAAAGAAATATACGAGCATGCAATAAAAAAGGGGATTGAGAACGATTTTCGTTCAAAAGAAGATATTGAAAATATGCTTGCTCGGGTAAATAAAAAATATCAGGGGTTGAGCGATGAGAAGAAAAAACTTTTTGACAAAGAACGACTTACAAATCCTTTTTCTGACTCAAGAATCTTATACGGAGACCCAGAAAAAGAAGTCAAAAAAGTGATGATCGGAATTGATATTGATGGAGAAGAACTTCTTTTAGCAAAACAACTTCAAGACATAGATCTTGTTATCTCTCACCACCCACGAGGAATTGCTCTTGCTGGAATTGATGATGTGATGCAACTTCAGATTGATGTTCTTCATATGTACGGAGTTCCAGTAAACATTGCAGAAAAACTTTTAAAGAAAAGAATTCAAGAAGTGACCAGAGGACTCTCTCCTGCCAATCACAACCGAACAGTTGATATGGCAAGAATATTAGACATTCCTTTTATGTGCGTTCACACTCCAGCCGATAACTGTGTTGCTCGTTTCGTTGAAGAAAAACTTGAGAAAGATAATCCTTACTCTGTAAAAGATGTAATTAACTCACTTCTAACTGTTCACGAGTACCGAGAAGCAGAAAAAATGGGAGCTGGTCCAAAAATATTTGTAGGAGGACCAGAAAACCGAGTTGGAAAAATTGTCATATCAGAAGTGACAGGAGGAACAGAGGGCTCTCCAGAAATATATCAAAAGTTAGCAGATGCAGGAGCAGGAACAATAATCGGAATGCACATCTCTGAAAAACACAAAGAAAAAGCAGAAAAGGCGTGTATAAATGTAGTAGTCGCCGGACATATGTCATCCGACTCAATCGGAGTAAACCTCTTATTCAACGAGATAGAAAAAAAAGGAGTAGAAGTACTACCTTGTGGAGGACTGATAAGGAAAAAATAACATTTGACATTTAACCATTGACATGTGACTGTCATTCCCGCGCCCTTTCTGTCATTCCCGCCCCGCACCCCACTGTCATTCCCGCGGAGCCTGTCCCCGCGAAGGCGGGGAGCGGGAATCCAATCTGCGTTTATCCGTTTATAAATCAGCGTTTATCCGCGCATTTAATCTCTTCACCATATAACTCTCCCTCAATCTATATCCTCTCTTCCTCCAATACTCTCTCGTTCCAACTCCGGCGATTACCGCAATTTTCTTTTTCTTGAAATCTTTTTCTGTTATCTTTTCTGCTTCTTTTATCAATCTCTTTCCCATTCCTTTGTGTTGCGGAGAAGATATATTTTCCTCTTTATTCGTCACTGACAAAGAGCCCCCGTAGGTTTTTATCTCTCTTATAATCGTTGCGTCTTTCAAAACAGAAAAAACATTATCATTGGAAGGATTACGAAGACGAAGAAGAGCGTAAATAGTATCTCTATTTTTACTCTCTAAAGAAAGAAAAACTTCTTCTCCGTCTGATGCTTTGTATCTTTCTTTGTAAAGAAAAACTTCTTTTTTGTGATCATACTTTTCTTTTACTTCTCTACAACGGATACACTGGCACCTCCATCCCTCTTTATCTGCCTTCTTAGCGACGGACTCTCTCAGGTTTGATATCTTGCACCCTCCGCCGATACTTTCCGCTGGAATGTCTCTAAATAGGCGTTGAATCCGAACATAAGAAGGGATGATATCTTTTTTTATCTCTGATATTATCTCAATCAACTGCTCAGCGCTGAAAGTTTTATGCTCTTTCTTCTTCCAAAGTTGATACAAACCAGTCCCTTCCATAACAAGGCACGGGTATATCTTTAAAAAATCAGGACGAAAATCGGGCTCTTGAAACATCTTTCTGAAAGTTTCAACATCTTTTTCAGGAGAACTTTTTGGAAGATTAAGCATCACTTGATAACAAACTTTGAAGCCAGTATCTTTTAAAAGTTTTGTTGCTTCTATAATCTCTTTTACTTTATGCCCTCTTTTTATAAATTTTAGGACATCATCAAATAGTGATTGAACTCCCAACTCAACCATTGTGACTCCCAAGACGCGTAATTTTTTTAACTCTTTTTTATTTATATAGTCAGGTCTTGTTTCAACAGAAAGACAAACAATCCGATGTTCTGCTTTTTCATTTCTTTTTTGTGCTTCTTTCAACGAAGAACTTTTTTCACCATTACAAGCGTCAAAACAACTTTTTATAAACCACTGCTTATACTTGTCGGGATAAAAAGACCATGTTCCACCAACAATCCGAACTTCTAACTTTTCAGTAATATGCCCCGTTTCTCTTAACGCCCTTAATCTTGTTTTTATCTGTTTTGCAGGATGAAAATTATTATTAAAAGCACGCATCGCCGCTGGTTCGTTTTTCAGATAACTTTTTGGCATCCCTTTCTCTTCTGGGCAGTAGATGCACTTTCCAGGACAAGGAAACGGCTTTGTTAAAACCGAAACATTAACCACCCCAGAAAGAGAGCGAACAGGGCGAGTTCTTAAAACAGAAATAACCTTTTCATCACTTTCTTTGTTTTTATGATACAATTTAAGAAGTAGAGAGTTTGTAGGAATAGAAACTTTATGTTTTTTAGAAACAATTTTTTTTGCTTTTTCTAAATCACTACTTGTCTTAACTTCTCCTGTTTTTATTTTTTCAATTATCTCTTGATATATATTCATAATTTTATATGCAACAAAAAAAAGCTGACCAGATAATAAAAAATCTTGAAAAAGATTACGATATGATGGCAGAATCTTTCTCTCGCACTCGTGACAGAATGTGGCCAGAGCTAAAGTTCTTGTTTGATTATAGCAGAAAAAACGAAAAAGTCCTTGATTTAGGGTGTGGCAACGGAAGATTTTCACAGTATCTTCAAGAAACAGATTACACCGGAGTTGATGCTTCCCAAAAAATGATAGAACAGGCAAAGAAAAGATTTCCCGACAAAAAGTTTATAAAAGGAAGCGCTCTTGATCTTCCCTTCAAAGACAACTCTTTTCACAAGATATACTCAATCGCAATGATTCATCAAATTCCATCGGAAGAGTACCGCTTGAAAGCATTATCAGAAACGAAAAGAGTGTTAGTTGAAAACGGAATGATATTTTTAACTGTATGGAACTTAAAACCAGAAGACGGAAAAAAGGACTTCTTCCTAAAAAGAGACCGATACTACTACTTGTTCGAAAAACAAGAACTATCATCACTTGCAAAACAAACAGGATTCACTATCATTGAAGAAGGAGTAGCAGGAAAAGAAAACAGAAGTAATATATACTTGATAGCGAAAAAATAAAAAATAAAAATCACCCCCACGTCATTGCGAGGGCGAAGCCCGTGGCAATCCCATCAATAATTTTGAATTTCGAATTTCGAATTTTGAATTTTGAATCAATTTTGAATTACCGAATGATTTAATTTTGAAAACCCCTGTCATTCCCGCACCTCCACTGTCATTCCCGCGGAGGCGGGAATCCAATTGAAAATTAAATAATTAAAAAATTGAAAATTAATTGATAATTGATAATTGAAAATTATTTTCTGTTTCAAAATTAAATCATTCAAAATTGATTCAAAATTAAACATATAATTATCATGAAAAATCTAGGAAAAACTCTAATCTTCATCGGCGCTTTATCAATCATCTTTACAATGATCTTTGCTTTTCAGATCTTTTTACAAGGAAAACAACCCCCTCAGATATTTACAAAAAATGAAGTTATGATCAGCGATGTTTTTGGTAACCTTCCCGCTGGAAAAGATCAAGAAAGTGGAGAAGAGATAACAATGACAATCGGAGAAGATATTCCATTAGAAGATGTTTTCCCAATAGCCCAAATCTTAAACTTATCAGCAGTATCAATCTTCGCCTTCATAATCTTCTCAGGAGCCCTAAAACTAATAACAGGAGGAGTAAGTATTATGAGAGAAGAAAAGAAAGAATAAACTCCACTTAAGAAACCCTAAATTCTAATATCTAAATTCTAAACAAATCCTAAATACAAAACCTGTCCCGTGAAGAATCGAAGATTCTTTTTACGGGATTAAAAATCCAAAACGATGGATTCCCGCTTCCGCGGGAATGACAAGTGATATTATTGTTTTGGATTTTTGTCATTTGAATTTTGAATTTGTTTAGGATTTAGGATTTCGAATTTAGTATTTATATATTTGTGTTCATCTGTGTTCACATCTGCGTAAATCTGTGTGTTTAAAATAAAATTTCTTGACTTAATCATCATTTTGGTGTATATTGTGGGGTAGAAATCGGGGATGTATGTTTCGACAAAATATCACAAAAAAATAGCGCAAGCTGAGATCGGTCTCGTAAAACCCGAAAAAAACAATAAGTGCCAACTTATTTAAAGAAGAACCTGCTTTAGCATTAGCTTAAAAGCAGGCGTCTCCTCACCGATTTCTCATAGGTGAATAGAGATGTCATAAATGAGGATATGAGATTAAAGTCTGAACTTTGCTTTAATCTTGAAAAAAATAAAGTTCGGGAAAAGAAAAATTTTGTCCGATTCAATTTTCTTTCTCCTAAGATTTTTCTTGAACCACAATCGGAATAAGCTTGTAGACCTGTTTTTTTTGACTTTTGGACGGGAGTTCAATCTCCCCATCTCCACATAATAAAAGGGCAAATTTGGTTATAGATGATATAGTTGATATAAATTATAAATCTAAAATAATGGATTCCCGCCTTCGCGGGAATGACAAGAGTGATATATAATAATTAAAAAAATCTTGAAAAAGAAAATAATTCCTGCAAACAATAAAATAAGAGCAAGAGAAGTGAGAGTTGTCACTGTTGAAGGAGAAAACTTTGGCGTTGTTCCAATTGAAAAAGCGTTAGAACTCGCGAAAGAAAGAGGGCTTGACCTTGTTCAAATCACTGACAATGTTGTTCCTCCTGTTTGCAAAATAATAGATTACGGAAAGTATCTTTATAAAGAAAACAAAAAAAAGAAGAAGCAAAAAGCAGTGACTAAATCACAAGTTAAATCTATCCGACTTGGGTTTGCAATCTCTGACCATGATATGGAGATAAGAGCAAACTCAACAGAAAAATTTTTAAATCAAGGAAGCACGGTTCGTGTTATTCTTCCTTTGAAAGGAAGACAAAAAGCACTTGAAAGTGTTGCTCGCGAAAAGTTAAAATTTTTCATAGAGATGGTTGAAAAAAAGAACGAGATAAAGATAGAAAAAGAAATATCAAAAGAGCCTCGTGGTTTAACTGTTGTAATCTCACAAGCAACCTCTTAATAACACTCAAAAAAATGAAAAAAATAAAAACAAAAGAAAAACCAAAGACAAGAAAATCTATATCAAAAAGATTTAAAATAACAAAGAACGGAAAAGTTATGCGTCGCAGAACGGGGCAGATGCACTACCTTGCCAAAAATAATGGAGACAAAAGAAGAACCCTCCGTCGCTTAGTAGAAATGTCCCCCGAAGAAGCAAAAAAAATAAAAAAAGAATTAACATACTAAAAAA
>CAZKZM010000063.1:0-6772 GCA_964557305.1 uncultured Candidatus Saccharibacteria bacterium
TGGTATTATCGCCATTCTTGCCGCAGCAGTTATTATCGCTATCAATCCAGGAAGACAGTTTGAACAAGCAAGAGAAGCAACAAGATGGAGTCATGTAAACTCTATCGCTAACGCTATTTACTCTTATGCTATTGATAACGGAGGAAATTTTCCTACTTGTGATGATGAATTAGAAGCGGGAGTTGCTGGAGCTTTTGGAACTGCAATCGATGCCATAGAATGTGAAGATGATTTAGTTGATACTTATATGGCAGCTCTTCCTCTTGATCCTCAAGATGGAAGTGGTACTGCTACTGGTTATTTGATCTCTACCGACGGAACAAGAATTAAAATTAAATCTGGAGCAAGTGAATCAGATGTAGAGATAACTCAGTAAAAAAGAAACACTAAACTCCCGATTATATCGGGAGTTTTTTGTTTTTATATATAATTATTACAACGGCTATAATCTTTATAACTGCTATATCTTTTATAGCTACTATAATAATTATAACTGTTATATTTACTGGATTCCCGCTGGAGTATAACCCTGCTCCGAATGGTGCAGGGCGGGAATGACAAAGGAGTTTATAACTGTTATAATGTTTATTGTTATGATTTTTGATACTCATTCTCATTTGAACTTTCCTGATTATGATAAAGATAGAGAAGAAGTGATTAAAAAAACCTTGGAAGAGGGTGTTTTTATGATTAATGTTGGGACGAGCATTAAGGAAAGCAGAGCGGTTGTAGAGATTGCAAAAAAATATAAACAAGGAGTTTATGCCAGTATCGGTCTTCATCCACTTTATATTGATGACGAAGTTTTTTCTTCTGATGATTACAAGAAGATTGCCGAAGAAAACAGAACAAAAGTTGTTGCAATCGGAGAAACAGGATTAGATAAACATAAAGATAACTTTGAAAAGCAAGAAAGTATTTTTAAAGAGCACATCAAGTTGGCAGAAGAGTTAAACTTGCCACTAATAATTCACTGTCGGAAAGCACACAACGAACTAATACATATCTTAAAGTCAAAAGTCAAAAGTCAAAAGTCAAATGTTGGCACTGTTCACTGTTTTACTGGTAGCGTTTCTCAGGCGAAGGAGTATATGGATATGGGATTTTATCTTGGTTTTAACGGAATAATATTCAAGTTAAATTTAGAGAAAGTAATCAGAGAAGTTCCGTTAAAAAAGATGCTTTTAGAAACGGACTGCCCCTTTCTTACTCCTCCCAATGTAGGAACAAAAAGAAACGAACCAGTGTTTGTAAGAGAAGTTGCTAAAGAGATTGCGAGGATAAAAGAGATAACGCAAGAAGAAGTGGAGAGAGTGACGGAGGAGAATGGATTTAATTTGTTTAAACACACAGATTTACACAGATGTGAACACAGATAAACACGGATAATTAATTTCAAATTTCAAATTTCAAATTTCAATTCAATTTTAAATGACTCAATTTCAAATTTTAAAACATTTTTCTTTCTCGTCATTGCGCTTGTCCTTCCGTAGCTTTAGCGCAGGAGGAAGGAGTGAAACGACGTGGCAATCTCATAAAACAAGCACCAAATTCAAAATTACAAATCCTAAATAAATTACAAATTCAAATGTTCAAAATCACAAACTGGATTCCCGCTTTCGCGGGAATGACAATAAATATTGTTGTTTTAAAACCTGTCCCGTGAAGAATCGAAGATTCTTTTTACGGGGTTTAGTCATTTGTTCATTTGGTCATTCAATTGAAATTTGAAATTTGAAATTTGAAATTATTGTCTGGGATTGGACAAACTGGTTCTTTTTTTGTAGAATCAATCTTATGAATAACATAAATAAAATAGAAAAAAAGTGGCAGGATTTTTGGGAGAAGGAAGGTGTTTTTAAGGCAGATAACAACTCTGATAAGCCGAAGTTTTTTTGTCTTGATATGTTTCCTTACCCTTCTGGAGAAGGCCTTCATGTTGGTCATCCACGGGGATATGTTGCTACTGATACTTTTTCACACTTCAAGAGGATGCAAGGATATGAAGTGCTTCATCCGATGGGGTGGGATGCTTTCGGACTGCCTGCTGAAAATTATGCGATTAAAACAGGAGTTCATCCAGAACTAACAGTGAAGAAAAACATAGAACGATTCAAGAAGCAGTTAAACTCAATTGGCTTTTCTTATGATTGGAGCAGAGAGATAAACACTACTGATCCAGATTACTTTAAGTGGACACAGTGGATATTTTTAAAGTTATACGAAAAAGGACTTGCCTATCAAGACACAAGACCGATAAACTGGTGTCCTTCTTGTAAAACTGGACTTGCAAATGAAGAGGTGGTAAAGGGTCTTTGTGACAGGTGTGACGCAAAAGTTATAAAAAAAGATATAAGACAGTGGGTTCTGAAGATAACAGAGTATGCTGACAGGTTGTTAGAAGATTTAGATGGCGTTGATTGGCCAGAGCCGATAAAAGAGATGCAAAGAAACTGGATCGGAAGGTCTAAAGGAGCAACGATAAAATTTTCAATAAAAAACATTGGCGATGTAGAAGTTTTTACTACTCGGCCAGATACTCTTTTTGGTGCTACTTTTTTGGTTGTTGCTCCTGAACACTCTTTAGTAAAGAGGATACTTAACAAAGAAGTAGAGGTTGAAAACTTGGAAGAGATTAAAGATTACGAGCAAGAAGCAAGAAACAAATCAGAACTTGAAAGAACGGATTTGGCAAAAGAAAAAACAGGAGTAGAGATAAAAGGATTAAAGGCAGTCAATCCGATTAACGGAGAAGAAGTTCCAGTTTGGATTGCTGATTATGTTCTTGGTTTTTACGGAAAAGGAGCGATTATGTCTGTTCCCGCTCACGACGAAAGAGATTACGAGATAGCAAAGAAGTATAACTTAGAAATAAAAGAAGTGATTAAGGGAGGCGAAGAACTTCCTTTTGCTGGCGAGGGAGAAGTGATTAACTCAGGTGAGTTTTCAGGACTTTCTTCTTCGGAAGCAAAGAAAAGAATTACTGAAAAATTAAAAGAGCAAGGAAGAGGAGAAGAAGCGATTAACTACAAGTTTGGTGATTGGTGTTTTTCAAGACAAAGATACTGGGGGGAGCCGATTCCTGTTGTTCACTGTGAAAAGTGTGGAACAGTTCCTTTGAAAGAAGAAGACCTTCCTCTTGAACTTCCTGAAACAGAAAAATATGAACCAACTGGAACTGGAGAGTCACCTTTGGCAAATATGAAAGAGTGGATAGAAACAACTTGTCCAAAGTGTGGAGGTCCAGCAGAAAGAGAGACAAACACAATGCCTCAGTGGGCTGGTTCCTGCTGGTATTATCTTGCTTTTGTAATGAAAGGAGAGTCCGAGAAGATGGATTTTCCAGCATCAAAGTATGAGGATGTTTTTGAAAAGTGGATTCCAGTAGATATGTATGTTGGAGGAGCAGAACACGCTGTTCTTCATCTTCTTTATGCTAGATTTTGGCACAAAGTTTTGTATGATGTTGGAGTAGTAAAAACAAAAGAACCGTTTTATAAACTAAAAAACCAAGGACTGATAATGGGAGAGGGAGGAATAAAAATGTCTAAATCAAAAGGAAATGTTGTTTCTCCTGACGAAGTAGTTAAAAATCAAGGAGCAGATGTTCTTCGTCTTTATGAGATGTTTCTGGGTGGTTTTGAAGATCGTGTTGCGTGGAGCGAAGATGGTGTTAACGGAATGAAAAGATTTTTAGAGAAGGTAAAAGAAACCGCAGAAAAGATAGATGATGTTCCTGTTTCTTCGGACATTGAGACCGTTCTTCACCAAACAATCAAGAAGGTGACAGAAGATCTTGAAAGTTTTAAGTTCAACACAGCGATAAGCAGTTTGATGATAATGAACAATGAGATGAGAAAAGAAGAGAAGGTTTCAAAAGAGGTTTTTTCTTGTTTTGTAAAGATGCTTGCTTGTTTTGCTCCTCACTTTGCAGAGGAGATGTGGGAGAAGATAGGAAATAAACCTTCAGTGCTTAAAGAAGAGTGGCCAAAGTACTCAGAAGAGAAAACAAAAGAAGAGCAAGTTTCGGTTGTTATTCAGGTAAACGGAAAAGTGAGAGATACGGTAAAAGTAAATCAGGGAGCAACAGAAGAAGAAGTAAAGCCAGTTTCCTTAGAAAGTGAAAAAGTGAAAAAGTGGGTCAAAAAAGAAGATATTAAAAAGACGATTTTTGTAAAAGATAAATTAATTAATTTTGTAATATGAGAGAACTTCAAATTATTGTTGGAGGAGAGGCGGGGCAAGGGTCTAAAAAAGCAGGAATGATTATTGCCAGCTTTTTTAACGAATATGGTTTTAATGTTTTTATTCATGAAGATTATCAGTCGTTAATAAAAGGAGGGCATAACTTTTCATCATTATCTGTTTCAGAAAGAAAGATTGATGGAGTTCAGGAAGAAGTTGATTTTGTCTTGGCGTTAAACGAAGATTCTATTTTGAAGCACAAAGACAAGATAAAAAAAGAAAGTGGGATTTTAATTTATGACAAAGATTGCACGGATAAAGATTTTTCAGAAGAAGGGTTTAAAGCAGTTAAGATTTCTCTTAAAGAGGTTGTAGAAAAAGCAGGAGGAGTTCCTTTAATGAAAAACACAGCACTGATTTCTTGTTTTGCAAAAACAGTAGGATTAGAGTGGGAGACCGTGAAGTTAGTTTTTCAAAAACAACTTAAAATTGAAACAGAAAAAAATATAGAAGTAGGAAGAGTTGTTTTTCAAGAAGCAGAAACGGTTCAAGAGATAGAAAAAGTTGGAGAGAAGAAAGGTAGTTTAACTTCTGGAAACGAAGCTGTTGCTTTGGGAGCAGTTGATGCTGGATTGGATTGTTTTTTTGCCTATCCGATGACTCCTGCTACTGGTATTTTAAGTTTTTTTGTTAATCACGAAAAAGTTAAAACTTTTCAACCTGAAAATGAAATATCAGTTGCAAATATGGTTCTTGGAGCAAGCTATACTGGGAAAAGAACAATGACAGGAACATCAGGAGGGGGGTTTGCTTTGATGACAGAGGCCGTTAGTTTTTCGGCTCAAGCAGAGGTTCCTTTTGTTGTTGCTCTTAGTCAACGAATGGGTCCGGCAACAGGAGTTCCAACCTATCAAGGACAAGGAGATCTTCTCTTTGCTCTTAATGCTGGACATGGTGATATGATGCGTTTTGTTGTTGCTCCTGGTGATGCTAATGACGCTTACTTTTTAGCAGGAAAAGCAGTTAATATTGCTTGGAAGTATCAGATACCTTCAGTAATTATTATTGACAAAGAGATATCTGAAAACACATATACTTTTAAAAAAGAGCAGTTAGTTGAAAAAGAAGAAGCGGTTCTTGCAGAAAACAACAAAGATTATAATCGTTATGATGGAGATGATATTTCGCCAATGGCTTTTCCTGGAGGAGAGGCAGTTGTGAAAGTAACGGGATATGAACATGATGAAAAAGGAGTTGCTGTTGAAGACGGAGAGTTAATTAAAAAGATGCAAGAAAAAAGAAAAAGAAAGTATGAGAAGTTAAAGCAAGAAGTGGAGACAATGGAAACGGTTAAAGTTTCAGGAGAAGGAGCAGTTGCCGTTGTTTTTTGGGGATCAACAAAAGGAGTGGTTCAAGAAGCAGTTAAAGATCTTGATATAAAAACAGTTCAGGTTTTAGTGATGGAGCCGTTTTCCAGAAAACAGATGGAAGAGGCACTGTCAGGTGTTGAAAAAATTGTGTCAGTAGAAACAAATGCAACAGGGCAGTTGTCAAAAGTTTTACAGTGCAACGGATTTAAAGTTGACAAAGAGATATTAAAGTATGACGGAAGACCGTTTTATGTAGAGGAGTTAAGAGAAAAACTACAAGATTTATAATTTCATCACTGTCATTGTGAGTGGAACGAAGTGAAGCGAAACAATCCCACGAGATTGCCACGTCGTTTCACTCCTCGCAATGACGAGGTGTATAACAAATATAAAAATTATATGGAAAATATGATACTTTCAACAAAAAATACATGGTGTCCGGGGTGTGGGAACTTTCAAATTCAAAAAGTTTTAGCAGATGTTATTACAGAGATAGGTAAAGAAAAAACAGTTCTTGTTTCTGGAGTTGGGTGTCATGGAAAGATGGCAGATTATGTAGATGTTAACAGTTTTTACTCTCTTCACGGAAGAGCAATTTCAGCAGGGCAAGGAGTAAAAATGGGCAATGAAGAGTTGAATGTTATCTGTTCAGTTGGAGACGGTGATGCCTATGAAGAAGGAATGGCACATCTTATTCACGCAGCAAAAAGAGATGCTGATATTACGGTGATTGTTCACAACAACCGTGTTTTTGCTCTTACCGTTAATCAAGCGACATCAACCAGCCCAAAAGGATTTGTTAGCAACACAACACCTCACGGAAAAAAAGAGAAAGCAATTAATCCGTTAAAGATTATGCTTGCGATGAATGCAGGATTTGTTGGAAGAGGATTTGTTGGAAAGATTGAGCATCTTACAAGAGTTATAAAACAAGGAGTTGAACACAAAGGATTTTCTTTCATAGAAGTTTTGCAACCGTGCATTGCTTGGCACAACACTTTTCTTGACTACAACGAAAGAGTTTACGAGATGGAAAAAGAGTTTTTATCACTAAAAGAAGCAGAAGAAAAAGCAGAAGAGTGGGATTACAACGATATGGAAAGTAAGATCCCAGTAGGAGTTTTTTATAAAAAAATATAATAAAATTTTCAATTTTACCACCTGTCATTCCCGCCCCCCACTGTCATTCCCGCGAAGGCGGGAATCCAGTATAACAG
>CAZKZM010000064.1:0-4224 GCA_964557305.1 uncultured Candidatus Saccharibacteria bacterium
TTGTTATCAATGTAATAGTATTTTACAATCATAATATTTTAAAATTCTATTATGTCTATATTCTACACAATAAACAAAAGAATTTTATCTATATAGGGTATAGTGAAAATTTAAAACAACGAATTGAAGATCACAACAAAGGAAGATCAACATCAACAAAAAAATACACCCCTCTTAAACTAATACACTATGAAGCATACTGTGATAAGATTGATGCAAAACGCAGAGAGCGATATCTTAAAACAAACAGAGGAAAAACAACGCTAAAAACAATGCTTCAAAACCACTTCAAAAAATAACCCCCCGAGAAACTTGTCATTCCGTAGCTTTATGCGAAGGGGGATTTCTCGGGTTTTTGTTTTTATTGATATTTTGTTAAAATTATTGTATTATATAAAAAAAAGAGGGAACAGTTCTTTAATTTTGCACATTAAAAAAAGGAGTTTTTGTTATGAAACGAAAATTGGCTTTAGAGATTATTCCGTTTTTGAAATCCGAAACCCAAATTTTAACCCTTATGGAAAAGACAAGGTATGACTGGGATTTCTGTGCAGTTGCGGTTAAACTTTTAAAATCTGAAGAAAAAATCCTTGCCGTTATGGAAAAAACAGGGTATGACTGGAATGTCTGCCAGAACGGAATTCCGCTTCTGAAACTGGAAGAAAAGTCAGAATCCCAAATCCTTGCCATTATGGAAAAAACAGGGTATCACTGGCAAATATGTCGATTTGGGATTAAATTCTTGAAATCTGAATCACACATTTTAACTGTTATGGAAAAGACAGGGTACAACGATGATGTCTGCCAGGCCGGGATCTTACTTCTGAAATCTGAAACCAAGATTACTACTGTTATGAAGATGACAAGATATGACAGAGATGTCTGTGAGGCCGCAGTTTTAGCACTGAGATTAGAAGAGAAGCCCGAAGAAAAAATCCTTGCCATTATGGAGGCGGCAGGGTATTACTGGCGAGTTTGTCAGGCCGGAATCTCACTCCTGAAATCTGAAGTAGAGATTCTCGCTGCTATGGAAAAAACAGCATATGACAGTGATGTCTGTCAGGCTGGAATTTCACTTCTGAAGTCAGATGACCAGATTATCACCATCACAAAAAATGCAGGATATAACTGGCGTGTTTGTGAGATTGCAATTCCCCTTTTGAAGCTGGAAGAAAAATCAGAGAATCAGATTATTGCCATTATGGAGAAGGCAGAGTATTACGGCTATTTTTGTCAATTCGTAATTCCATTTTTAAAGCTGGAAGAAAAGTCCGAATCTCGGATCCTTGCTATTATGAGGAAAACAGGGTATGACTGGAATGTCTGCCAGGCCGGAATATCATTTCTGAAATCTGAATATAAGATCCTTGCTACCATGAAGAAGTTTGGATACAATCGCTATATCTGCCAGGCCGGAGTTCCACTTCTGAAGCTGGAAGAAAAGTCCGATAACCAGATCATTGTTATTATGGAAAAGACAGGGTATCACCGGAAAATCTGTCGAGTAATAATTCCGTTTTTGGAGTCTGAATTTAAGATTCTTGCTGTTATGAAGAAAACGGGATATGACAGTGATGTCTGCCAGGCCGGAACTCCATCTTTGAAGCTGGAAGAAAAGTCCGAGCGCCAGATTCTTGATATTATGGAGGTGGCAAGATACAATCGCTACATCTGCCAGGCCGGAATTCCGCTTTTGAAACCAAAAGTAGAACTGGTGTCACACATTTTAACTGTTATGGAAAAGACGGGATATGACAGCGATGTTTGCCGAGTATCTCTGGAGTTTCTGAAAAAATTCAAAACATAACCCCAAGCCCCCCTGTGTTGATCTACAACACAGGGGGTTTATTATAATATTGTGACAAATTATTATTTTGAGTTATAATTGAGAGAAGATATAAAAGAAAAATCTATGAAAAATAATAACTTGGAAAATAAACATTTAGAAGAAAGAAGTGAGAGGTTAAAAAAAATAGAGAAGATTAAGGAGTTGGGGATGACTCCTTATGCTGATAAGTATGAAAGAACGCACTCTTTGAAAGAAGCGAAGGAGTTGGATTTGGAAACAGAGGTTAGCGTTGCTGGTAGAATTGTTCTTTCAAGAAATATGGGAAAGATGGGATTTTGTCAGATTTTGGATTACTCGGAAAAGATTCAGTTGGTTTTTAAAGCAGATGAGATGAAAGAAGATGAACAAAAAAACTTTTTCAAGATAATTAGTATTGGTGATTTTATTGGTGTTAAAGGGAAGATATTTAAAACACAGAAAGGGGAAGTTTCGGTTTTAGTGAAAGAATATCATTTTCTTTCAAAAGCTTTAAAACCTCTTCCTGAAAAGTGGCACGGACTTAGCGATACAGAAGAAAAATACAGAAAAAGATATTTAGATCTGATCTCAAACAGAGAAACTTTTGATCGCTTCAAGTTTAAAAGTGATTTTGTTTGGGAGTTGAGAAATTTTTATAAAAAAAACGGATTTGATGAGATAGAAACTCCTGTTTTGTCTAACTCTGCTTCGGGAGCTTTAGCAAAACCGTTCAAAACTCACTACAACTCTTTGGACTTGGATGTTTATCTTCGGATTGCACCGGAAATATTTTTAAAAGAAGCGATCATTGGTGGTTTTGATAGGATTTTTGAAGTGGCAAAAGTTTTCAGAAACGAAGGAATGGATCCGAGCCATCTGCAAGAGTTCACAATGATTGAACACTACTGTGCTTACTGGAACTTTGAAGACAATATGGATTTCACTGAAAAAATGTTCACAGAAGTGGTTGGAAAATTAATTGATACTTTGAAGATAGAAACATATAATAAAAATGAAGAGTTGATAGAAGTTGATTTATCAACTCCTTGGCGAAGGGTTTCTTTCAAAGAACTTCTCTTAGAAGATTGTGGAATTGATATTGATGAGCATCAAGATGTTGAAAGTTTAAGAAAGGCGATAAAAGAAAAAGAGATAAAAATAGATGATATGGAAAAGCTTGGTCGAGGAAATTTGATTGATAGTTTGTATAAAAAGGTTTCAAGGCCAAAGTTGATAGATCCAGTATTTTTAATAAATCATCCGATAGACCTTTCTCCTCTTGCCAGAAAGAACGATAAAAACGAGATGATAACTGACAGATTTCAGTTGATTATAAACGGCTGGGAGATTGTTAACGCCTACAGCGAACTAACTGATCCAGTTGATCAGAAAGAAAGATTATTAAAACAAGTTCAAGCAAAAAAAATGGGCGACGAAGAGGCGATGGACAAAGATGATGATTATATTGAAGCAATGGAGTACGGAATGCCACCAGTTTCAGGGTGGGGAATGGGAGTAGAAAGAATAGTTGCTTTACTAACAAAACAAAAAAACCTAAGAGATGTTGTTCTCTTTCCGCTATTAAGACCTAAAGAGTAATTTTTATGAATAAAAAAACATTAATACTAATATTTATTGTTCTTGTTGGGCCACTGGCGTGGTTTCTTTTCAAAAACAAAGATATAGAAGAGGTTGTTGTCACCAACTTTGAAGAGTGTGTTGAGGCAGGAAATCCAGTTATGGAGTCATATCCAAGACAGTGTAGGCACGGAGATGAAAAGTTTGTTGAAGATATTGGAAATAAACTTGAAAAAACAGATCTGATTCAGCTTTCTTCTGTCCAGCCAAACGACAAAGTTAAAAGCCCTTTAACTATAACAGGAGAAGCAAGGGGAGGTTGGTTTTTTGAGGGCGATTTTCCAGTTACTCTAATAACAACAGATGAAGAGGTTGTTGCACGCGGGATTGCAACCGCAAAAGATGACTGGATGACTTCAGAGTTTGTTTCTTTTGAATCAGTCCTTACTTTTTCTGTAAGTGAAGAATTAGACGGAGAAAAAGGATTACTTTTACTTCACAAAGATAATCCTTCAGGTCTCTCTGAAAACGATGATGTTCTAGAGGTACCAGTAATCTTTTCTTCAGAAGAAGAATAATTAAAAAATAACAAATAATTTTAAAATGATTAATTTTGATGATTTCAAAAAAGTTGATTTAAGAGTTGGAAAAGTGGTTCAAGCTGAAAAAATAGAAAAATCAGATAAGCTACTTAAACTAATGATTAATATCGGGGAAGAAGAGAGACAAGTGCTAAGTGGAATTGCAAAATCATACAGCCCCGAAGATATAATCAACAAAAATGTTATTTTAGTTGCCAACTTAGAACCAAGAAGTATAATGGGATTTGAAAGCAAGGG
>CAZKZM010000065.1:0-17114 GCA_964557305.1 uncultured Candidatus Saccharibacteria bacterium
AGCGTTATTAGGTCCAACCAAGATGTTTAAATTATTTATATTTTCAATAATTAGCGGTTCTTTTATACTTTTATAGTGATTTATTTTTATTTTTTTTATTTTCATATTTAATTAATTAACTTTAATCATTATAATCTAAAATTGACATTTGACAATTGATAATTGACATGTGACCTTTGACATTTGACCTTTGACTGTCATTCTGAGCCCTGCACCATTCGGAGCAGGGTAATACTCCGTGAAGAATCGAAGATTCTTTTTACGAGATTCATTTATTCAAAAATTGATTCAAAATTCAAAATTCAAAATTAACTTAGTAATTTTTTACCCTTGCACTGTGGCTTTTCGCTTTGCGTTTTGCACTTTGCATTTTTTAACACTTGCATAACTATAAATAATGATTATAATTATCAAATAGGGAGTATTTTATTACCCCGTAAATACCAAAGGTCGATTAAACATTTTTAAAAAAAGAAATATGGATACTAAAAAAATAATAATCGTTTTAATCGCAGCAGTTTTGGTTGCGGGAATTGTTTATGCAGTTGTTTGGACTAATCCTATTGAAACAGATCCCGTAGATATTACTCCTGAAGTAGAAGTAGAAGGTGAAGAAGAAATGGAAGGTGAAGAAGAAGTAGAAGGTGAAGAAGAAATGGAAGAAGAAATGATGGAAGAAGAGATGATGGAAGAAGATGAAGAAGAACTTCTTGAGTAAACACTTGAAGTCCTTAGAAGACTTAAGTTTTCTCGAAAACCCTCTTTTTTAAAAGAGGGTTTTTATTTGCTAAATTATTTTAAATATGATAATTTGAAGGCAATGCGTAATAAATTGATTATCTTGTTTGTTGTTTTGGGGTTAATCTTTTTCACAGGAATGTTTATTTATATTGGTGACAAGCACTTTCCTGTAAAGCAACACCCAACGGAAGAAGATTCAGTGATTATTGCTGAAAACTGGATAAGAAACTTTTCTTCTTATCCGGTCTATGGTAAAAATCTTGAGTTAAAAAACAGTAAAAAAGTAGAAGAGGGAGAGTATCAGTTTGTTTTTAATTTTCAAGTTGATAATCCTAATTACGGAGTATACGAAAGAGAGATTGAGATACATACTCAAGGAATAGAGATTTTATACGCAGTTACTGATGGAATATTTGATGAAAAAGAAAAAAAATACTTGACAAAAGAAGAAAAAATTGATATTTATTTTGTTGTTGAGGAAGATAATAGAAAGAAGTTAATTGCAGTAGAGAGAAAGTTTTCTTTACCAACTCAAGAAGAGTTTAAAAAAGAAGAAGCTCTTTTTTCTTTATTAGAAGGACCAACTGAAACAGAAAAAAGAAAGGGATATGTCACTTTTTTAGACACTGAAACTGAACTTCTTTCTTTTGTAATTAAGGATGAAGTGGCGTATGTTAATCTTTTTTCTCAAGAAGATGAAAACTTGGAAGTTGCAAGAGAGCAGATCTCAAGAACACTTAATCAGTTTGAAGATGTTCAAAGTACGACAGTTGACATTTCTTTTGTGAAAAAAGAGGAGAAAGAAGATGAAGTAGTTTACTCACTACAAGGAGTTCCTTCTGATTTTGTTTTTACTCGCCATCTTGCGCTTGGTTCTAGAGGAGAAGATGTTAAATATCTTCAGATTGTTCTTAATAGTGATCAAGATACTATATTAAGAGAAGATGAGGGAGTTGGTTATGTTGGAAGCGAGAGTGAGTATTATGGTTATTTAACAGCAGAAGCTGTTAAAAAATTTCAAGAAAAATACTCGGAAGAAGTTTTAAAGCCAAGTGGTTTTTGGAGGGGGACGGGGTATGTTGGAGATAGTACTATAAAAAAACTTAACGAAATATTAAAAAGTAATTAATAATTTTAAATTATGACAAACAAATCACTAATAATAACAATCGGAGTTTTAATTCTTGCTCTTGCAGCTTTTATTTTATTAAACTTAGAGGATCCTGGCCAGTTGGAGGCAGATCCAACAGAAAAAGCAGAACAGTGGGTTAAAGAAAACGCAAAAACATTTCTTGAGAGAGGAGGAAGTAATCTTCAATTTGAAGATGTGACAGAAACTGATGATAACTCTTATGAAGTATCATTTAGTTTTGAGTCATCTTTTGCTGGATATGGAGAAGTTTCAGATGATGAGATGAATGCGCAAGTTATCACTCCTCACACGATTGTTATTAAAATAGAAGAAGGAAGTGTAGTCAGTGCGCTAACTGACGGTGCTTATGACGAAATAGAAGAGACAAACATTGAGGAAACAGAAGAAGAAGTAGTAGAAGTAAACGAAGAAGAAGTGTTCCAAGTTTATTTTGTTGTTGTTGAGGATGGTCAAGAAAGAACAGAAGCAGTAGAGAGAGTGTTTTCAGGAGAAGGCAACACCGAAGAAGAAGTTGTTCTTGCCCTTCTTGAAGGTCCAAGTATTGAGGAAACAGAGAGCGGATACTCAACAGCGATAGATAGTGAAGCAACCTTGAACAGCATTCAGATTGAAGACCAAACTGCTTATGTTGATTTTAGTGAAGAACTTGATGCTTCTGGATCAGCAACAGTAATGATGATAAGAGAGCAGGTTGAAAAAACTCTTTTACAGTTTGAAACTGTTGAAAGTGTTGTAATTTCAATCAATAACGAAACAGAAGAAGTTTTACAACCATAATATCTAAAAACTTAATATTAAAAAACGGTGGTTTTCCCACCGTTTTTTTATTTGCTTTTTTGCTTTTTTAAATATAAAATGAAGATATGAAGATGAATTTTGTTGATTTCAAAGATATTTTGAAAGTAATTAAAAAAGGATTTCAGGCAGGGAGAAAAATAGAGATATATTATCCAGAAACAGAAAACAATCCAGAAGGATGGCGAGAGATAAAACTTCACAGCATTACTACTGACATCCCTCCAAGCGGGGAAGAAGTGGTAGTAGAGAAGGACTATATCACCCCTGGTCATATATTAAATGCGTATGACACTATTGCAAAAGATAAAAAATTGCGTTCTTTTATTATTGGAAAGATAAAAAATGCTCGTTTTGATTAATTTTTAAAAAATGGAAAAATACAAAAGAATTGTAGAAAAATTACCAGACATAGTTGTTGTTCTTGACAACTACAAAGTTAAATATATAAACAAGCGTGGATTAGAAAAGTTTAATTTAAGGGAAGGAAAGGTCAAAGAAGTTCATTTTTTTGATCTTGTTGCTGATTTTGACAAAGAGACAGTAAAGAGCAGTCACGCAAAAGAAAAAGAAGATGTTGGTTTTGTTTATGAAGCAAATTTTATTGAAAACAGAGAGAAAAACATTTTTTTTAGAGGAGAGGCAAGAGTTTCTTCAGTAGAGCTTGATAAAGAAAATTTTTCTTTAATAGTTATAAGAGAGTTGGAAGTAAGAAAAAAGATAGAAGAAGTTTTTAATCAGCAAGAAAGAAGGTTTCGAGCAATTACTGACAACACCCCAGATATGATTGCTCGTTTTGACGAAGATTGTCGTTATGTTTATGTCAACAAAGCAACGGAAAAAATGTTTCAGATACCACAGAAAAATTTTTTTTGGAAAAACGATGAAGAACTTGGAATAAAAGGAGAAAGAACTCCTTTGTTTTGTGAGGCAATTAACTATGTTTTCAAGAAAAAAGAAAAAAAAGAGTTTTACTTTGAAGAGAACATAAAACAAGAAAGAAGATACTTCTATGCGGTTTTAGTTCCTGAATTTTTTCAAGATGGGAGTGTTGCCTCCGCTCTTTTAATAACAAGAGACATAACAGAAATAAAAGAAATTGATCAGGTAAAATCAGAGTTTATATCAATTACAACTCACCAGCTTCGTTCTCCTTTGTCTGAGATAAACTGGTGTTCTCAATCGCTTTTAAGTGAAGAAGCGGGAGAGATAAATGAAGGTCAGAGAAGTTATTTAAAAAACATACAAGAATCAACCCAAAAGTTGATAAAAATAACTGATGTTTTTTTACAAACAACGATATTAGACCTTGAGATGTTTATTATAAATCCAGAAGAAGTTGATGTTGTTCCTTTTTTAAAAAAAATAGTAGGTAGTTTCAAGGAAAAAATAGATGAGAAGAAGATTAATCTTACTGAAGAGTATGACAAATCTATTGTTTTAGAAAATGATCCGCGAGCACTAAGTATTATTTTTAAAAATATGATTTTAAATGCGATAGAGTATAGTCCAGAAGAAGGCTTAGTTGATATTTCTTTAAAAAAAGAAGAAGACATGATTGTTTTCAAGGTTGGAGATAACGGATGTGGGATAAAAGAAGAAGATAAAAATAAAATATTTGCAAAGTTTTACCGATCAGAAAAAGCAAGAAGTATGAAGGCCTACGGAACAGGACTTGATCTTTATATCGTAAAAGAGTTGGTAGATAAAATGAAAGGGAAAGTTGAAGTTGAGTCACCAAATCCAAAATTTCAAAAAGGGTGCCTTTTTCGTGTTTCTCTTCCGGTAATTGCTCCCAGAAGAAGTAATTTTAAATAGTTATGAACTTTCAAGAAAGATATAACAAGTTAAATCCAGAACAGAAAAAAGCAGTAGATTGTACCGAAGGGCCGGTGATGGTTATTGCTGGCCCTGGATCAGGAAAAACAGAACTTCTTGGAGTTAGAATAGCAAACATAATAAAAAAAACAGATACTCCACCAGAGAGTATTTTGTGTCTTACTTACACTCACGCTGCTTCTATTAATATGAAAGAAAGATTAACAGAACTTATTGGAGATGAAGCATATAAAGTTCCAGTTTATACCTTTCACTCTTTCTGTGAAAAAATAATCCAAAATCATGGAGATTATTTTTATAAAGGAGCTTCCTTTGAACTGATTGACGAGGTTACTCAGATAGAGGTTTTTCAAGATATTTTAAAAAAAATGAAGTATGATGACCCTCTCGTCAGTTTTCATCCAAAAGAGGGTTTTGTTTATTTGAAAAGCATTAAAAGCACAGTTTCGGATTTGAAAGAAGGGGGAGTTACTCCTGATGAGTTTCAAGCAGTAGTTCAAGAAAATGAAGTTATTTTAAAAGAGATCAATCCGATAATTAGTAGTGTTTTTAAAGAAAGAGTAAACAACATCACTTTTCAGGATATAGAAAAAATTATTAGTAGTATTAAAAAGATAAAACCAAAAAACAACTTTAATCATATTAAACCGATAAATTTAGTTGTTTCTAAATCACTTCAAAAGATTGCTGATTTGGGAGATAAAAAAAACATCAAGAAGTGGAAAGACAACTGGACATATAAAGACAAGGAAGAAAGATTTTTGAAGGATTCAAAGAGTTTAGAAAAGTTAAAAAGTTTAGCTTTTGTTTACAAACAGTATCAAGAAAAAATAAACACTCTTGGGTATTATGATTTTTCAGATATGATAATGGGAGTTATAGAGAAGATGGAAGAAGATAAAGTTTTTTATGATGAAGTTAGAGAAAAATATCTTTATATTTTAGTTGATGAGTTTCAAGACACAAGTGGACTTCAGATGAGATTTTTAAATTTACTTTTAAAAGATGATATTGATAATAATCCAAACATCTGCACCGTTGGTGATGACGATCAAGCCATTTACAGATTTCAGGGAGCTGAGATATCAAATATTTTAGATTTCAAAGAAAGATATCCTTCAACAAAAATTATTTCTTTAATTAGAAATTACCGCTCCACAGAAGATATAATTGAAAAATCTTATGGGATCATAAAAAGGGGGGAAGAACGGTTAGAAAACTTTATAGAAGAAGCAGATAAAAAAATGATATCTGCAAAAAAAGAAAAGGGAAGTATTTTTTGTAAAGAGTTTAGGACTGAAGAAGAAGAGTTTTCTTTTGTTGCAAAAGAAGTGAAAAAAATATTAAAACAAACATCCCCCAAAGAGGTAGCAGTTATTGCAAGAACTCACAACACCTTAAAAAGATCACTTCCTTTTTTTGACGAACTTGAGATTCCAACTGTTTCTGAAAAAAAGGGAGATGTGTTGGAAGAAGAGCACATAAAACAGATTGTTAATATTTTAAAATTAACTGATACTCTTCTTCAAGGAAACAAAAAAGTTTATGACGAGATCTTAGCAGAAGTGATTACTTATCCTTTTTGGCAGATAGAAAGAAGAAAAATATGGGAAGTTTCACAGAAAGCATTTAGAAGAAAGATTTCTTGGATTCAGTGTTTAGAAGAAGACAAGGACCTTTCTTGGATCTCTTCTTTTTTGATAGATCTTTCTTTGAAGGCAAAAACAGCTCCCGTTGAAGAAGTGATAGATGTTATAATTGGAAACAAAAAAGAAAACTTTCAAAGTCGCTATAAAGATTACTACTTTTCTGACAAAAAATTAAAAAAAAGCAAAGCAGAGTATATCTCTCTGATGTCATCATTGAAGTGTTTTATTCAGGCAGTCAGGGATTATCGCAAACAAGAAAACATAAAAACAAAAGATGTTGTCAGTTTTTTAGAAGCAGTTGAAAGTAATAATCTTTCAATTTCAAACAAGAAACCGCTAATTAAAGAAGGCAGTGCTGTTTCTTTAATTACCGCCCACGGGGCAAAGGGAAGAGAGTTTGAAGTTGTTTTTGTTCTTAACTGTTATGAGAAAGAGTGGGCAAGTTCAAAAAACAGAAGAAAGATAAGCTTATTTTCTAACACCCCTTTTCAAAAAGCAGGGGATAGTAAAGACGATTGGATAAGATTGTTTTATGTGACATTAACAAGAGCAAAAAAAACTATTTATCTTACTTTTCACAAAGTAAAAGACAATAAAGGAAAAGAAAATAATCTTCTGGAGTTTTTGAGCAACTTTAATATAGAGAAAAAAGAAGAAGATATCTTTTTGAAAAACTTTTCTTCTTTTATGGGGGAACGCCACACACCTCCATTTATTAGCAACGAAAAAGAACTTCTTTTTTCGTTAGTAGAAAACTACAAGTTGAGTCCAACGGGACTTTCTTCTTATTTAAATATAGTTGACGGAGGGCCGGAAGCTTTTTTCAAGAAAAGTATTCTTCGTTTTCCAGAAAAAACTCCACTCTTTTTTTCTTACGGAACAGCTGTCCACAAAGCATTATCTAAAGCAATCCAGCTAAAAAAACAAGGAGTTGTTTTGTCAGAAAAAGAAGTTTACGATGTTTTCCAAGAAGTAATTAAAAAAGAAAGATTGTCTGAAATAGATTTAAAAAAACTACTTGAACAAGGAAGAAAAGAGTTAACCGTTTTTTACAAAGCAAGAAAGAACAGCTTTAAAGAAGAAGATGAGACAGAAAAAAACTTTGCCAGTCAAAACTGTTTCATAGAAGATGTTCCAATTACAGGACAGATAGACAGATTATCGCCAGCAGAAGATGGATTGGTGGTAATAGATTTTAAAACAGGGAGATCAATTTCTGGATGGGAGAAGGGGAGCGCTAAAGAAAAAATAAAAGCTTGGAGCTACCGAAGACAACTTGTTTTTTATAAAATATTAGTTGAGAGTTCAGATGAATACAAAGGAAAAAGTGAAGTCAAAAAAGGAGTTATAGATTTTGTAACTCCAAGAAAAAATAAAGAAGTGATTTCTCTTGAGCTTGAGATAAAAGAAGAAGAAGTAGAAAGATTAAAAAAACTAATATATGCGGTTGGGAAAAGAATAAAAAAATTAAAGTTTGATCCTGAGCCAAAAAAAGAAAAAGTTGATGATATTGAGGAGTTTGAAAATCGTATATTAAAAGAAGCAGATTTAATTTAGTAATATGGATAAATTTTTAAAAGATACAAAAAAGCAGATAAAAAAAGAAGGAAAAAGAGCAGGGGTTAGTTCTCGTTTTATGAAGAAGATTCTTCTTCCAGAGAGGTTGTTGGAGTTCACGGTTCAAGTTGGAGATAACTACTATTCGGCTTATCGTTCCCAGCACAGTAGCATTATGGGGCCTTATAAAGGGGGATTAAGATTTAGTGAGTTCACAACAAGAGATGAGGTAGAAGCTCTTTCTATGTTGATGACACTGAAATGTGCATTAGTTGATATTCCTTTTGGAGGAGGGAAAGGAGGAGTAAAAGTTGATCTAAAAAACTTTTCTAAAAAAGAGATAGAAGTTCTTTCTCGAAACTATGTTCGGGGGGTTTTCCCAATAATAGGACCTGAAGTTGATATTCCTGCTCCTGATATGAACACAAATGAAGAAGTAATGACGATAATGACTGACGAGTATGCTAAAATAAAAGGAGATCTTTGTTTTGGTGCTTTTACAGGAAAGTCGGTTGATAATGGTGGATTAGAAGGCAGAAAAGAGGCAACAGGATATGGGGGGTTTGTTGTATTTAAGGAGTTGTGCGAACTTTATAACCTTGAAAATCCAACAATTGCCCTTCAGGGATTTGGAAATGTTGGCTTCAACTTCTTTAAATTTGTAAATAAAGATGGTTTCAAGGTAAAAGCCATTACTAAAAGAGATGGGGGAGTTAGAAGTGAAAAGGGAGTTGTTTTCAGTGAGAGTAAAGAAGATATTTTTAGTAATCAAGAAAGATTGACAAATAAAGAGCTGTTGGAGATGGAGGTTGATGTTCTTGTTCTTGCAGCGACCGAAGGAGTTGTTAACGAAGATAACGCCGAAAAAGTTAAAGCAAAGTATATAATATCTCTTGCTAACGGACCAGTTACCAGAAAAGCAGAAAAAATTCTTCACAAAAAAGGAGTTGTTGTTATTCCTGATATTTTAGCAAACTCAGGAGGAGTAATTGCTTCTTATTGTGAGTGGATACAAAACAAAGGAGAAGAGGAGTGTAGCAGAGAGAAAGTTTTTTCTTTTATTAGTGAAAAATTGAAAAAGGCCTTTCAAGAAATAAAGGAAACTGAAAAAGAATTTGTTGATGACAAAAAAATAACACCAACAAAGATGGCAACTTTGATTGCTGTTCGTCGTTTATATAAAAACTTTGAAAAAAATGCTTAATAATCAAGAAGATCAAAAAGAATTATTTTTTGAAAATCCAGTAACTGTTTCTGAGTATATCTCAATAATAAACAGTGTTCTTTCTGGAATTAAAGCAAAAATAAGAGGGGAAGTTAGTGAGATGAAACAAGCAGCGAGTGGACACATCTACTTTTCTTTAAAAGATGAAAACAGTGGTGATGTTATAAATTGTGCAATATGGAGCTCAGTTTACAAGATGTGTGGAGTAAAGATTGAAAACGGAATGGAGGTTGTTGTTTCTGGAAGTGCTGATATTTACGGAGCGAGGGGAAGTTTAACATTTAAAGTTAAAACGGTGGAGTTAGTTGGAGAAGGAGCTTTGAAGAAAGCGTATGAAGAGTTGAAAAATAAACTCAATAAAGAAGGTTTATTTAGCAAAGAAAGGAAGCGGGAGGTTCCTCTTTTTCCTAAAAAAATAGGAGTGATAACCTCCAATAAAGGAGCGGCAGTTCATGATTTTGTTAACAACCTTGGAAAGTTTGGATTTAAAATATATCTTTGTGATTCGCGAGTAGAAGGGCAAGAGGCCGTTCAAGATCTTTTGAATTCAATTAAAATAATGAGAAAAAAGAAACTTGATGTTCTTGTTTTGGTTCGTGGAGGAGGTTCTTTGCAGTCGTTAATGGCATTTGACAACGAAACACTGGTTCGTGAAGTAGTTAACTTTCCGTGTCCAGTTGTTGCGGGAATTGGTCATCACGAAGATGTTCCGTTGGTTGCCCTTGCTGCTGATGTTTCACAATCAACCCCAACAGCAACTGCAAATTATATTAGTGAAGGTTTCCGAAAAGCAGTAGAAAGAACCATTTTCTATCAACATGTTGTTGAATCAGAGTACCAAGAGATGTTGTATCAAAAAAAAGAAGAACTTTCTGAGTCAGTAGAAAAAGTAAAAAACTTTTTTAATGTTATTAATGAAAAATATCAAAAAAGTGAAGAAAAAATAAAAAGAGCAATATCTGTTGCTTTTCGCTTGATATCTTTTAATGTTGAGAAGGTGAAAAACAATAAAGAAAGAGTATTGAGGTCTTTCAAAAGTGTTATTGAAAACAAAAAAGAAAAAATAAAAACAATGGAACAAGCAGTTCTTTATAACGATCCTCAAAAGCAACTTCGTTTAGGATATGCTATAATCAAAAAACAAGGAAAAGTGGTTAAAAGCATTAAAGATGTTAAAAAAGGGGAGTGTCTAAAAACTTTTTTTTGTGACGGAGAAGTTGACTCACAAGTTAAAAAAATAACAAGTAATAATAAAAAATAAAAATATGCCTGAAAAAAACAATTTAACAAAAAATTTAAAACAACTTTCTGAAATAGCGGACTGGTTTGAAAACAGAGAAGATGTTGATGTTGAAGAGGGGTTAAAAAAAGTAAAACAAGCAGCTGTGATTATAAAAGAAAGCAAAAAAAGATTAAAAGAAATAGAAAACGAGTTTCAAGAAGTAAAGAAAGAATTAGAAGTTGAGGAAAACTAAAACTTAATAAGTTAATTTTAAATTTTAAATTTTAAATTTCAATTCAATTTTAAATTAACAAATGACTAAATTTTAAAACACCAAACCACAAAGCAATGAGTAAATTGTTTTAAAATTTAAAATTAAATCATTTATTCATTTATTTGAAATTTGAAATTTGAAATTTAAAATTATAACAGATGGTTGACTTTCAAAAAAAACTTAACAAAGAACAACTAAGGGTGGTTTACGAGGGCGAAGGTCCTTGTCTTGTTTTGAGTGGGCCGGGAAGTGGGAAAACAAGAACTCTTGTCTACCGAACAGTTTATCTTCTTGAAAAAGGCATTTCTCCTTCTTCGGTTATGCTTTTAACATTTACTAAAAAAGCAGCGAAAGAGATGCTTTTTAGAATAAAAAAAATATCTTCTTGCAATCCTGAAGAAATATACGGAGGAACATTTCACCATGTTGCTAATATTTTTTTAAGAAAGTACGGAGAAAAGATAGGATATGCTTCTAATTTTGTTATCATTGATGAAGATGATTCAAAAAAAATTATATCAGGAGTAATAAGTGAAAAGTACGGAAAACAAAAAGAAGATGTTCCAAAGCCAAAAGTTATTAAAAATATAATTTCTCTTGCTGTAAATTCAGAAAAAGCAGTAGAGGAGGTTATTGAAAAAAACTTTCCCTTTTTTTCTAATGAAGTTGTTGATTTTATTTTAGAGATAAAAGAAGAGTATAAAAAAATTAAAAAAGAAAGCAATGTTATGGATTATGATGATTTGCTTTTTAACTGGAAAGTACTGCTTTCTAACTCAGAAGTCAAAGATGCTATTTCTGAAAAATTTCTTTATGTTATGGTTGATGAGTATCAAGACACTAACAGATTGCAAGATAGCATAATAAGAAAGATCAGTGAAAAAAACAAAAACATACTAGCAGTCGGCGATGATTCACAAAGTATTTACTCTTTTCGGGCAGCTGAAATTGATAACATTATTAATTTTTCAGAAAACTACCCAGGGGCAAAAACATTTAAATTGGAAAGCAACTATCGTAGTACTCCCGAGATATTAGAAACTGCAAATTTGGTTATAAAAAATAACACCAAAAGATTAGATAAAAATCTAAAAAGTGTTACTTCTTTTAAAGGGGAAGTGGATGTTCTTACTTTTAGCAATCCGATAGAACAAGCGGAGTATATTGCTGATTATATAGAGCAAAAAGATAATCACAACGAAATAGCAGTTCTTTTTAGAGCTCATCATCACGCAGTGGAAGTTGAGATGGAGTTAACAAGAAGAAATATTCCTTATGTTTCCCGAGGAGGAGTTCGTTTTTTTGAACAACTACATATAAAAGATGTGACTGCTTATCTAAGAGTTCTTTTAAATTTTCACGACAGAGTTTCTTTAGAAAGATTACTTTTAAAGGAGAAGGGAGTGGGGGAGGTTGGAGCAAAAAAAATGTCATTAGAAGTTTCATCTTATAAAAAAATAGAAGATGTTTTTAAAAACAAAGAAGAGATTGCAAAAAAGGTTTGTACTTCAATCTCTAAAAAAGGTTTTTTAAAAATAATAAATCTAATAGAACAAGGAAAAGAAAAAACAATTCCGGAAAAAATAGAGCTTTTTCTTGATGATTTTTACAGCCATTATCTTGATTTTTCTTTTGAAAATGCAAAAGAAAGGAAAAATGATCTAAAAAAAATATATGAGATGTCTTTTGACTATGAAGAGTTGGAAGATATTATTTCTGATTTTTCTTTGAGTGAAGATGTTGAAAAAGAAAAAAATGAAAGAAGTGTTGTGTTGAGCACAATTCATCAAGCAAAGGGATTAGAATGGGAAACGGTTTTTGTTATTTCTCTTAAAGAAGGTGACTTTCCTCACGCAAAGGCGATAGAAGAGGGGTCGGTGGAGGAAGAGAGACGCCTTTTTTATGTTGCGATAACGAGGTGCAAAGAAAATCTTTTTTTAACTTATCCTCGTTATAATTTTCGTGAAAAACAAATTATGCCTCCATCTCGTTTTATAGAAGAAACAAGAGGATTGATTACTGATGAAGAGTTTCAAGACGAAGAAATAATCATAGAAAACAATGAAGATGGAGAGTGGGAAGTGATGTAGTTTATCTGTTTACATCTCTTTTTTAATATGATAGGATGTAATTATTATTAATTTTTAAAATATATACTTATGTCATTATATAAACAGCCGTGGGTTTGGATCGTCATATTAGCACTTTTAATCTCGGGAGTGATTATTATTTCTCAAGATAACGAAGGCAGTTTTTTTAAAAAAGAAAAGGAAAATGAAGTCGCTTTAACAGTAAACGGATCAGAGATAAGTAAAGAAGAATTTTTGGGATACACAGAAGGAATTATAGAGTATCAGATGGAAGTTTATGGAATGAGCGAAGAAGAAGTTATGGATTCTGCTGTTAAACTTGCAACGCAGAAGATAGTTCTTAGTGATTTTATTGACACAAAAGGAATTCAAATAACCGAAGAAGAAGTTCAAGAAAAATATGATGATTACAAACAGTACTATCCAACTCCTTCAGGAGAAGAACTTCCTCCTTTTGATGAAGCAAGAGCGGATATAGAGTACGAGGTTAAAGTTGATAAACTAATAGAAATGTATCTTAGTGAGGCTGAAATAACAGACGAGGAAGTGGTTTCTTTTTATGAGGTTCAAGAACAACAGATGGAAGAGATGGGAACAGGAGAGATGCCTTCGTTTGAGGAGTCAGAAGAAGATATAAAGGATTATCTTTTAGAACAAAAAGCTACTTCTTTAATTCAAGAAGAGCTTGAAAAACTTATAGAAGAAGCAGAAGTTGATGTTTTAATTACTATTGACGAGATTGAATTTCCAGAAAAAGAGGAAGTTGATGTTCCTGAACTTGAAGTTGATGATGAAGAAGTAGAAGTAGAAATGGACGAAGAAACAGGATCAGAAACAGAAGAAGTGGAAGAAGAGTAAATCTTTTAGATATGAAAGATAACTTTCAGGTATCATATTCAGCGATCTCTTCTTTTTCTCGTTGCCCTCAATCTTACTACTTACAGTATGAGTATCGTAATCCTAAAACAGGGAACAGGGTAGGGGTAGTTAACCCCTACCTTTCTCTTGGTCTTTCTGTTCATAAAACAATAGAAGAACTTTGTGATGTTCCGATAAAAAAAAGATTAAAGATTTCTTTGAAAGAAAGATTTGATAGTATTTTTTATGAATACCGTGGATTAAAAGGTGGTTTTATATCACAAAAAAAAGAAGATTTTTTCTATGAAAGAGGATTAAAAATGATAGAAAGAGTTGAAAAATCATCCTTTCTTTCTCGTCCATCTTTTCCGACACCAAGCAAGTTTTTAACGGCTGATATTGTAGAAAACGAGATAAAAATAATTGGAGCAGTTGATTGGATAGAAGAACTTCCGAACGGAGACCTTCATATCATTGATTTTAAAACAGGAAATAATAAAGAAAAAAACGACTCTTTACAGTTGCCAATATATGCCCTTTTAGCAGAAAAAAACTTGCCTCATAAAAAAATTAAAAAAACAAGTTACTGGTATTTACAAAGTGATGATGAACCAGCTTTTCAAGAAATAAAAAAGGGGAGCAACGAGTATATAGATATTTTAAGAGAAAAAGCAGTGGAGATAAAACAAGCAAGAGAAAATAATGACTTTTCTTGTCGTTATCCTTCAAACTGCTTTGCTTGTGGTGATTACGAAAAAATATTTCAAGGAGACGCAGAACTTGTTTATAGTGAAAATGGAAGAGACAACTTTTGTGTTTTCAAAGAAAAAGAAGTTATTGAAAAGGTGATAGAAGATGACTTTTTAGACGAGAGAGAAAAAAAGGTATTTGAAATGAGAATGGAGTGTGATATGAAAGATATTAACCACCATCTTCGCTTGTCAGAAAAGAAAAGTGCTCTTATTGTTCAAAACATAAAAGAAAAACTCTTGAATAATCTTCATCAAAAAGAGTTAAAAATTGTTGTAAGGATTTTACAGTAATGGATTTCAAAGAAAAAAACAAGAAAAACAACACAGAGCTTCTTTTAGAAGTAAAAAAAGAGGTTGTTTGTTTTAAAAAATCACCTCTTTACAAAGAAAGAGTTGCAAATAATGTTTTTCCAGTTATTGGAGAGGGAGATCATAACGCTGAAATTATGATTATTGGAGAAGCTCCAGGAGCGAACGAAGCAAAAACGGGAAAGCCATTCTGCGGGAGATCAGGCAATCTTTTAACAGAAATGCTTTCTACGGTTGGAATAAAAAGAGAAAGTGTTTATATAACAAATATTGTGAAAGATCGTCCGCCGAAAAACAGAGATCCTCTTCCGGAAGAAATAGAGTTGTATTATCCTTTTTTGGAAAGACAGATAAACATAATAAAACCAAAAATTATTGTTTGTTTGGGGAGGTTTTCTTCACACGAGATAATGAGTAGGTTTGATCTTGAAAAAGAAATAAAACCAATATCCGTTATTCACGGAGTTATTTTTAAAGGAAGAGCAAAATATGGAGAAGTTAAGATAGTTCCGATGATGCATCCAGCCGTTGCGATATACAATAGAAGTAAAAAAGAATTATTAGAAAAAGGATTTTTTACCTTAAAAGAAGATTTATGATAATTGCAGTTTACAAAGAAAAAGGAAAAACATCACGAGCTGTTTTAAACGAGATCAAAAGAAGTGTTAAAGAAAAAAAAATTGGTCACGGAGGAACACTTGACCCCCTTGCTGAGGGGGTTTTAATTGTTGGAATTGGCAGAGAAAGCACCAAAAAACTTCACACAGAGCTGTTTAATGAAAAAGAGTATACTGCTACCATATTTCTTGGCAAGAACAGTACTACTGACGATGAAGAGGGGGATAAAGAGATTGTGGAGGTTGAAAAATATCCAACAGAAGAAGAAGTAAGAGATGCTTTGTCTTCTTTTAAAGGTTTTTTGATGCAGAAACCTCCTTTTTTTTCAGCAGTAAAAGTAAACGGAAGAGAATCATACAAGTTGGCAAGAAGAGGAGATTTTGTTGATTTGAAAGAAAGAAAAGTAGAGTTAAAAAAGATTGATGTTTTAAGTTATAACTATCCTTTTCTTGAGATAAAAATAATAACAGGAAGAGGTTTTTATGTTCGTTCTTTAGCCCGTGATCTTGGAAAAAAATTAAAAACAGGAGGGTACTTATATAAACTTGTTCGAAACAGAGTTGGTAGCTTCAAAATAAGCGATTGCGTTGACAGAATCCCTCACAAACTTCTCAGCAGTGAGAAGAGATCTGCTTGACGATTGTCAGAGAATAGAATTACTACTCCGAGAGGTTGGTTGTTGATGTTAAATAAACCAACGAAAGTTTGTTTTGCTTCGTGAATGTATCCTGTTTTTCCTCCAACAAAATAAGGAAGGGGATAGAAGTTGTTCATATTTCTAAACTTGAGAAGTTTTCCATCACTTCCTGACAGCCAAAAATCATTTCTTTTTGTTATCTCTAATATTTCTGGATGATTTTCGTTGATATAAATTAAAAGTTTTTTCAGATCATTAGCAGTTGATTTGTTGTTCGGGCTTAATCCGTGACAATCTTCATAGAAAGTATTTTCCATTCCGATTTCAATAGCTTTCTGATTCATTAAGGAGATAAAGTTTTCTTTACCAAGAAAAAAGGAAAGCGACTCTGCAGCGTCATTTGTTGATTGAATAAGAGTTGCACTTAAAAGGTCTCTTGCGGTAATAACCCTTCCTGAAAAGATGGCAGGGCTGTATCCGTACGGTTTTGTCATCTCGTTGGTTACTGTTATTTCACTATCAATGTTTTTAATCTCTTCTATGGCGATAACGGCCGTCATTAATTTTGTAACTGAGGCGATTGAGTAAAGACAGTCGGTATTTTTACTTTTGAGAACTTCTCCAGTATTGATGTCAAAAACCAAGTAAGAAGGGGCAAGAGCTTCCTTGTTTTTATTTAAATTAGATAACAGCGAACGGTAAACTGCAACTTCTTGTTTTAATATCTCTATTTTTTGTAATTTTTCTTCTTTTTCAGCTAAAGTGTAGGCGTATCCCTCAGAAAAAACAAAAGAAAAAACAAGAAAGTAAACCAAAAACAGTAACGCGATTTTATTTATTTTTTTCATAAATTAATTATACATTATTTTTCAAATTTAAGACATTTTTGTCTTTTTGCAATTTTTATTTTTTTTTGATAGAATCATCGTAGGTTATTACTAAAAATATTAAAAAATTATGTTAGAAAAAATAACGAATAGCGAGTTTATGAAAAGCGAGTATTTTGGGAACATCATAGCGGATTATATATCATTTGTTGTTTTATTTTTTGCTTTACTGGTCACTTTTTTTATTTTAAAGCAGTTTATATTAAAGAAAATTGAAAACAAGGTGAAAGAACAGAAGTTAATATTTTTTCTCATAGATTCTTTTGACAAGATTAGTATTTATTTTTACTCTTTTGTTTCTCTCTATATATCGTCTTTTATTCTCAACATTCCAAGTTTTTTGTCTAACGGACTTTACTTTATTTTTCTTGGATGGACTTTTTACTACTTAATTGCTATTTTTGGATCAAAGTTTATAGACCTGTCTTCTGATCTGTATATCCAGAAGAAAAAGAAGAAAAAAGACGATCCGATGATAAGAATAATGAAAAGGACGGCGAAAGCAACA
>CAZKZM010000066.1:0-11410 GCA_964557305.1 uncultured Candidatus Saccharibacteria bacterium
TTCATTTGGTCATTCAATTGAAATTTGAAATTTGAAATTATTCTTGTCTCCCCGTCAGGACTTGAACCTGAACTTCTCCCTTAGGAGGGGAGTGCTCTATCCAGTTAAGCTACGAGGAGTCCTCTTCTGCTTAAACTGTAAAACTTCACAGATTATATTAAAAAACAGCCAATAAGTCAATGTTTTTTTGATTTAACTACTTTTTTGTGCTAATCTTACTGCTGTATGAAAAAAAATAATTTAAAAATATTTGGAAGAAATGCCGTTTCTTTTATTCTTGTTTTAATCATTGTGATAACTCTTTTTAGCTTGTCTGTCTCTGATCCTTTTGAGAAAGAAGAAGAGATCTCTCTGGCTGGTCTTTCCGAAAAGATAAACAACGAAGAGGTCATAAGAATGGTTGTTGTTGGAGATAATATTGAGGCCTACTTTAATGAAGAAGAGTTTATTACTGCCAAAGTGGAACCAGGAATATCTGTTTACGAATCGCTTGTTAACTGGGGAACTGAAGAAAACAAAATCAGAAAAATTGATGTTGATTTTCAAAAAGAAAAGGACTGGTCTTCTTTTCTTAGTTTGGTTTTTTTGATTATTCCTGTTCTTTTTCTTGTTCTTATCTTTTACTTTATTTTCAAGCAAGCAAAAGGAGGAGCGATGCAGGCACTTGATTTTTCAAAAGCAAAAGCAAGAGTTTTTGGCGAAAAAGGATCTCCTTCTTCTGGGGTTACCTTTCAAGATGTTGCTGGTTTAGAGGAAGTCAAAGAAGAATTAGAAGAGATTGTTGACTTTCTTAAAAATCCTGCTCGTTTTTTAAAGATCGGAGCAAGAATACCGAAAGGAGTTCTTCTTACTGGAGCTCCTGGTGTTGGAAAAACTTTAATGGCAAGAGCAGTTGCTGGTGAAGCAAAAGTTCCTTTTTTTGAAATATCCGGATCAGAGTTTATAGAGCTTTTTGTTGGTGTCGGATCAAGCCGAGTCAGAGATCTTTTTGCTAACGCTAAAAAGAAGCAACCTTGTATTGTGTATATAGATGAACTTGATGCAATTGGAAGATCAAGAGGGGCTGGAATCGGAGGAGGTCACGACGAAAGAGAACAGACCCTTAATCAGATTCTTTCTGAAATGGACGGATTTGCTCAAGACACAAAAGTAATTGTTCTTGCAAGTACAAATCGTCCTGATGTTCTTGATTCAGCCCTTTTGAGACCAGGAAGATTTGATCGTAAAATAATTTTAGATCTTCCTGACAAGAAAGCGCGACAAGAAATCTTAAAAGTTCATACAAAAAACAAGCCGTTAGTTTCTTCTGTAAACCTGAAAGAGGTTGCTGAAAGAACTCCTGGTTTTTCAGGGGCTGATATTGCTAATCTTGCAAACGAAGCTGCTCTTCTTTCTGTACGAAAAAGAAAAAAGAAGATCGGACAAGGAGAGTTGTTGGAGGCAATTGAAAAAGTTATTCTTGGTCCCGAAAGAAAAGGGTATGCTATAAACAAAAGAGAAAAGGAACTTAGCGCTTATCACGAAGCGGGACATGCTATCGTCTCTTCTTTTCTTCCAGAAGCAGAACCTGTTCAAAAAATATCAATTGTTTCTCGTGGACAGGCAGGAGGATATACTATTAAAATTCCACTTGAAGAAAGTAGAATAAAAAGAAAGTCAGAGTTCATCTCTGAGATCGCAATTCTTCTTGGTGGATATACTGCTGAAAAAATATTTTTCGGTGAAGTTTCTACTGGATCCTCAAATGACCTTGAACGAGCATCAAGATATGCAAGAAAAATGGTAAAAGAGTTTGGAATGTCTCCTCTTGGTCCAGTTCGTTTTGGAGGAGAAAGAAATCATGTCTTCTTAGGAAAAACAATAACTGAAGAAAAAGATTACTCTGAGGAAACTGCGGGGAAAATAGATAAAGAAGTGTCTGTTTTTGTCCAACAAGGATTAAAAAAAGCAGAAGAGATAATTGAAAACAAAAAAGACCTACTTGAAAAAGTAGCAAAAACATTAGTAGAAAAAGAAACATTAGAAAGGAAAGAGTATGAGAAGATAATTAAATCCAGTAATTAAAGTAATTATAATTCCCGCATTATCACTGTCATTCCCGCGAAGGCGGGAATCTCATAGAAAAATCACAAATCCAAAATTACAAATAACAAATAAATTACAAATTCAAATATCTAAAATCACAAACTGGATTCCCGCTTACGCGGGAATGACAAGTGATTTTTCAAAATTAAAAAATTCAATCATTCAAAATTGATTCAAAATTCAAAATTAACTCAAATAGTTTTGACTTTTGCGTTTCTGGTGTGGAATTATTTAAATTTTGTGATATAATCAGGGATACTTATTTCAAGTAAGGGGCGCATAGCTCAGCTTGGTGAGAGCGCTACTCTTATAAAGTAGAGGTCCCTGGTTCAAATCCAGGTGCGCCCACTATAAAAATTCAAAACGCAAAAGTCAAAATTAACATTTAACTTTTGACAATTGACCTTTGACTGTCATTTCCGCCCCGCATCATTCCAAGCAGGGTTAAAAATCCGGCGGGAATGACAAAGTTACATGTCAAATGTCAATGGTTAAATGTCAATTTATTTGGGCGCATAGCTCAGTTGGCTAGAGCGCTACCGTGACATGGTAGAGGTCTCAGGTTCAAGTCCTGATGCGCCCACAATGAATATAATTTACGAAGACGAAGATGTTGTTGCTGTAAACAAGCCAGCTGGAGTAGTTGTTTTTTCAGAAAACAAAGAAGAAAACAGTGTTGCCCAGATGCTTTCTGAAAAAATTCCTGAACTGAACGGTGTTGGAGAAGAAAGAAAAGGAGCTGTTCATCGTTTAGATAAAGACACTTCCGGGGTTGTTCTTTTTGCAAAAAACAACAAAACACTGTCTTTTTTACAACAACAGTTTCAAGAAAGAAAAGTTAAAAAAAAATATCTAACCCTTGTTTTTAGAGTAGTTAAAAAAGACAAAGGAAAGATAGAAAGTTTTCTGTCTCGTTCACCAAAAGACAGAAGAAAGCAAAGATCACTTCCTGATAAAGGGAAAAAAGCAGTTACTTTTTTTAAAGTAGTTAAAAGATTTGAAAACTTTACCCTTCTGCTTGCTTCTCCTAAAACAGGAAGAATGCATCAGATAAGATGTCACTTTGCTTCGTTAGGCCACCCAGTTGTTGGAGATAAACTTTACTGCTTTAAAGATTTAAAAACGCCTAAGGATGTTAAAAGACAACTTCTTCACGCATTATCAGTTAAAATAAAAACACCTTCTGGAAAAAATTTGAAAGTAAAAGCAAATATTCCTGTGGATATAAGAAACAAAATAAACAATCTAAAGAAGTATTAAAAAAATATATAAATATGTCATCAAAATTAGAAGAATTTAAAAAAGAACAAAAGAAAGAAAGTATTCCTGATATACAAACTGGAAACACTGTTAGGATTACTCAAAAAATAGGAGAAAAAACACAACTGTTTGAAGGTCTTGTTATTGCTCAAAAACACGGCAAAGACACAACCGGAACAATTACTGTAAGAAAAGTAATAGACAAAGTTGGAGTAGAAAAGGTTTTTCCAGTTCACTCTCCTTTAATTGAAAAGATTGAGATTATAAAAAAAGGAAAAACAAGAAAATCAAAGATATATTACATAAGAGAAAAGTCCAAAAAAGTTGTTCAAAAAAAGATAAAATAAACTGCACATTTTTGTGCATTTTGCCCAGGTGGTGGAATGGTATACACAGCAGCTTGAGGGGCTGTGCTGCAATGCGGCGTTCGAGTTCGAATCTCGCCCTGGGCACAAGTTGACATTTAACCATTGACATTTGACTGTCATTCCCGCGAAAGCGGGAATCTCATGAATAACACGAGAGATTGTCAACGAATTAGTTAACATCTACAGAAATAACAAAGTCACATGTCAAATGTCAATGGTTAAATGTCAATTTATTTGGGCGATTAGCTCAGTTGGCTAGAGCGCGTCGCTTACATCGACGAGGTCGTAGGTTCGAGTCCTACATCGCCCACATCAGCCGCGGTAGCTCAGTGGTAGAGCGCTTCTCTGAAAAAGAAGAGGTCGTCAGTTCAATCCTGACCCGCGGCACAATATTAACCCCAAGCGGGTGTGGTATAGTGGCTATTACACGTCCTTGCCAAGGACGAGATGGCGGTTCAACTCCGCTCACCCGCTCTAAATAAAAACACCTTGCAAGTTTTTCTTGCAAGGTGTTTTTTTCTTTACTATTCTTTTATCTTCTTTTCAAGTTCTTCAACTTTCTTTTTTAATTCTATCATTTTCAACTCTCTACCAACCGTAACATTATGAAACTTCTCTAGTTCATTTATTCTTTTTTGTAGTTCTTTTGTTTTCTCTTCTACTTTTTCTTCCAAGCTACCAGCCAAAGATTGCAACTCTTTTGTTCTTTCTTGAACTTTTACTTCTAACATTTGTTTTGTTTTCTCAGTTGCAGCTTGAGATCGCTGAAGATTTTCAACCATTCTATTAAATGATTGAGCCAACTCTTCTATTTCGTTCTGGGCTTTAACATTAACTCTGTGATTCAAGTTTCCTTTCCCGATTATATCAACTCCCTGTTTCAAAGCAAACAAAGGGTTTGTTAGTGTTTCAGATAGTAAAAACAAAAGAAGAAAACCTCCAGATGTCACTAAAAAAGTAATAAAAAACCCATACAACATCGCTTCTTTGACTTGTGCTCTCTTCTCATCTAAAGAGATTACTATTTTAGAAAAACCAATTACTTCTTTTTCTTCTTCTGCTTCTATGGAAAAGAAAGGATGTGTTTCTAATACTGGGGCATAAAACTCATAAACAGAGATTCCTTTTTCTGTTTTACCAACAGTTTTTAATGTTCTTTTTTCGTTTTTTAACACTTCTTTGATTTCAGGACTGATTGCTTGTTCCGACAAAACCCCCGATTCTTGCTTTTCAAACAACAGTATCCCTTTTTCATTATACGAAGCAACTAAAATCACCTCTTCTCTTTCAAAGATAGCTTCTGCAAACGGTCTCAACAAAACCGAATCCTCTGAGGAAACTCCCAGCTCAGATGCATAAGAAAAATCATTGGATAGGTGTTTCCCCGAAGAAATTAACTCTTCCTCTAACAAATTATTTATTCTGTAACTGAAAAGAAAAAGTAAAAGCAGAGATACAAGCAGTATTAATCCTCCTCCATAAACAAGAAGTTGTGTTTTAAAGCTTTTTGTTTTCATAAATCACTTCTTAGTACTTGCTGAAGACAAGCACTGATGGAGTTACTTCTCCATATCTGTTTCCAACTCCAAAGAAATAACCATAGGGGCCAAGATTAGAGTTTCCAATAAAAGGAGCATTTCCTGATGCTTCCATTGTTTTTGTGATCATCTGATTCCACCCTTCTTTATCAGGGATTCCTAACAATGATGCTCCACACTGATCAACTAACACTCCTGCAATGTCTTCTTGAGGAACTCCTCCTCTCGCTCGTGCTAATCTTACCGCAAGGCCAAGTCGTTCAATAAAAAGCTCTGAATCACTTTCAAGCAAATGAATTTCAGTTCCTTCAGGAATAACAGTTCCTATATTAATACTATCATCATCATTGAAGTGCAAAGTGATTATCATATGCCAGTTTTTTGTTCCATCACCTTCTGTTATTTCAATACCAAGTGTGTGATAAAGAGTTTTATGAAGGAACATATCACTTGTTCCCATAAACTCGTCTAACTCACCACCTAACCACTCGTTGTAAACTTGAGCAGCGGGCTGATCATCAATCGTAATAATTCTGATTCCATTTTCATCTCTTGTGACTTCGGTTACTTCTCCTTTTGGACCAGCAGGATTAAATCCTCCTAAAAATGCGTGTCCAATTTTAGTGTCAGTATAAACAACAGCAACAACTACTCCTTTTTCATAAGAGTTGTTGTTGGCAAACAACGATTCTCCGCCACTCACCAGATCGCCATATCCTGCGGCTGCTCCTCCTCCAACGATAGGAGTTCTTTCTCCAGTTACGCTTTCTACTCCTTTGATAAACATATCTTCACCTGCTCCAAAATGCGAACTTGCCATCATTACAATTTTAGGAGCGTCTTCTTTTCCAGCATCCTCTAATGCTCTTTCAGCGGCAATTTTTGCTGTTTGTTCTGGAGAGTCACCTTCATTTAAGTCTGCTCCACCAACTCCAACTACTAAGTTTTCTCCTGCAAATCCCATCATACTTAACACATTGCCTTCTTCTACTCCTTCTCCTATTTTAAATCCATCTTTGGTCATTATTCCAAATAAAGATGTGTATCCATATATTTTAGTTTCTTCTGGTAATAATTTTTTTGCTTCTTGAAGAACTTTTTCTTGATCAAATCCTACTGTTGATGTTAAAACAACAAAGTCAGGATCTTCTCCCAACTCTTCTATCATCTTGTTAAATGATTCTGAGACAGCTGTCTCTTCTTTTTCTTCTGAAGAAACCTCCTCTGAAAGAACGCTATAACCTGTTCCTATTTTTAACTTTACATCTCTTTCTTGAACTTGAACTTCCGGTTCTTTTTCTACAACCGGCTCTTCGATTTTTCTTGTAAACATTAAAAGCCCTCCGATTATTATTACAAAAACTACCGCCACCACTATACCAATGATAATTTTTTTATTTTCCATATTTTTAAATTTAATAATTTAATAATTTTTGTTAAATAAAGCCGACTAACAAATTTAACAAAGTAGAGTGTTTCCACTACTTTTATTTTTTTTATATTTATTATAATATACTATCATAAAAAAAATAAAAAACAGTTTTTAAAATGTTTAGTAAAAAAATAAAAAATAAACCTGACTTTAATAAAAGTCCCCTAAAAGCATTGACTTGTATTTTTTTATATGATAAGATGTATACACTCTCTCAAAAGGAGAGCTTTTTGTTTTATTAATTAAAGTATTATAAGTTGTAAATATGTCTATTCAAAAAAGCTCAACAGATGACAGTAGTAGTATAAGAATTATTCTTTTACTACCACTCTCTTTGTTTTTTATCTTTGCAATAGAAAAAAACGATAACAGTACTGAAGAACTTGTAGAAAAAGAGATGGCAGTTTTATCTTCTTACGAAGAAGTAAATGAAGAATACCTTACAGAAAGTGACGATTTTTACGAAAATACAATCGCTGTTAAGTCCAACCCTATTTATCACGAATCTCAAACAATGGGATCTCAAGCGATAAAAGAGGAAGAAGAAGTAGTAGTTAAAGAAGACGAGGTTGTTATAAAAGAAGTATTAATGGTTGAAATGACAGGATACTCAAGCACCCCTGATCAAACAAACTGTCAACCCTTTATAACAGCATCTGGGGAGTGGGTAAGAGACGGAATAGTGGCTGCAAACTTTCTTGATTTTGGAACAAAAATAAGAATCCCAGAATATTTTGGAGAAAAAGAGTTTATTGTTAAAGACCGAATGAACTCTCGTTATAGTTTTCCTAAAGATGACTCTTATGACGGATATGTTGATATCTGGTTTGAGACCAGAAGTGAAGCAGTTAGTTTTGGAAGAGTTCTTGCCGAAATAGAGGTTATTGAGTAAAAAATAAAAAACAAAATGCCACAGGTATAACCTGTGGCATTTTTTGTTGGTGTCTCTATTGTACCAAACTCGCACCTACTTCCAAAACAAATGATGTCGCACGCTCCGCGTGCGTGGTGAAGCGAAACTAAAGCGTACGCTCGGAGAAAGCCCCACGCACTGGCGAGTACGCCAGCAACCCCGAAAGAAAAAACACTCCTTGCATTTCTGATTTGGCGGGGGTGAATTTTCTTTTGAAAAAGGAAAGGGTGTTTTTCTTTCGGGGTTCTGCCCTCCAAGTATTCGGGCAGTGCGTGGGGCTTCAATGCGGACTCGGTTTTGCCAAAACTATTTTTCTGGGGGTTTGGATTTGGCAAAACCGAGACTGAATTTCCCGCCCGCAGAAAGGGGTCTGGGGAATGAATGCGGGCGGGTTTCGGACTGGGGGTTTTTGGAAATTTTTCCGCCAAACCTATGACTTACGAGCAAACTTCAGAACAAAGACCGAAGCTACTAAAAACAATCCTGTTGCCAAATCAATAACATTCCACAAATCACGGTTTAGATAAATTGGGAAAAATGGATTGAAAAGAACAGCAATAAAACCAAAAATCCAAATCCATTTTTCTTTCTGTTGCTTGTAAGCCATCCATGCGACATAGGCAGTCGTGGCAAACACTACAAATCGCAGAAGTGTAAAAAATCCGTATGGCCAACCGTCAATCAAAGCCACAAACAAAAAGACGGCGGCGATGAGTAATGCAATATTTTTCTTTTTGTTTGATGTCATAAAAAATTAAAGATACTGCCCGAAAAATAAAACATAAAGCACAGAGAAAAGTAGCACATGGCCAAAAACTATTAACCCCTTTTTCCACTTTTCTTTCGTTGTTTCGCTTTCTTCCGTCAATAAAGAGTAAAAATGCTTAACAGAAAGAAATAGTCCAACAATAATGAAAAGCAGAATGATTCTTCCCAGGTAGTAACCCCAATTTATTATGAAATCCAGAATCCCCGGATACATACCCGTCCACCCCTCGCTGAAATCGAATTTTACCAATAGAATTACGCTGAATAGGAGAACAGCAACGACTTTATTTAGGTAGAATGTAAAAATCCAAAGCCAGTTGTACCATTTTATGTTGAGAATACTTTTTGGTCGCTGAAAATAACTGCGATATTCTTGACCCCACCCCGCACTAAAATATCCCACTATCGGCAATAAAATCGCCAAAACAAGGGGCAAAAGCAACATTGCCTTAACAACTTCAAAAGAATACTCGTAATCTCCGATAATGGTTGCCCCGAATATCAGAATTGCAATCCAGAAAATAGTTGCTGGTAATGTTGCTACTACGCCTGCCAGTCGTGCTCGTGTTTTTAAGAATGTGCCAATTACAAAAGTACCCGCTGCCATTGCTAGTAGCGAGGCAAATATACGAAGAAAAAAAGTATCTCCCCACTGAGCTAAGCCAATAGCGTCAGAAGGGATTTCTAAAAATTTTTGAATAACAAGCCTTACTCCGTCATTGACAACAAAACTGAAAACAATGGCAAACAAAATAATCAACGCAATGATTTTTGTTTTCACTTTTTCGTTTTGACTAACATCATGGTTATCAATTTGTGTTGTATTATTTGTATCCATATCAAAAATTATTGCTAGTATTTTCTGCTTGCTCTTGGGCATACTTCATTATACTTGCCTCGTAAAACTTTTTACTTATCCTTTTCATTTGGATTTTATGACCTACATACCAGACAACGAAAGAAATAAGGCCATAGATCAACACACCACCAAGTTTTAGCCCAATCAAGCTAAGTCCAGTCAAGATTAAAAAGATAAGGGAAACGCCATAGAATAGTCTAACTGCCCAATTACTTTTGCCGTGGTCGTCTATTTCAGAAAAAACAGCTAATTGTTCATTGGTCATCTCATCTGGATTAAATCCGATGGATTTAATCCACTCACTTGTATTTTTTGATAGATCTGGTCGTTCCGTAACCTTTTGAGAGTTGCCTATAATTGCAGTGTAAGCGTCATCTATGGCTTTTTGTTTCTTTGAGAAATGTCTCAAGCTCATGAAATCATCGCGCGGACTTTCAAAACTCAGAACGAATTCTGCCACATCTTTTATGTCTTTATCCTCTTTACTTCCAGCTCTTTTTTCAAAAATTGCATCAACGGTCATCTTGATTTTATGCTCGTCCCACCTTAAACCACGAAAATAAGCATTGGCTGTTTCTCTGAAAATTTCTTCATCGCTTGCTCTGGGGCGAAAAAGTTTTAACTGTCTGTAAATCTTAAATATCTTTTTAGCCTTTGCTTTTTCACTGCCCATGAAATAGCCGAGTATCCATAGCACAGCATAAATACCAATAATGGTTAGAACTATTTTAGAGCTAACCTGCCACAAGCTATAAAAACCACCCACAAAAAGAGCAACCCAAATGAGATTTATAATGATAACGGCAGTCGCTCTATTAAAAATCATCGGTCGCTCAAAAACTGACTTGCTTTGTGCGTTCGCTGCCCATTGAAAAACAATGAAGCCAAGAACCATTAAAATTATTCCGAGTATTAACATAATTTATTCGTCATAAGTATTACCTGTGTCATAGTGCGTACTTTTGCCGCCTTCTGTTTTCCATTTCGACCAATAACTATCGCCGTTATACATTGTGACATTCAGCCCGTTGCCACGCCATAAAATACAAAGCAAATCCTCATGCTGTATTGTCGCACGGAGCAATCCGTCAACAGCTTTGCGATAAATTGTGCGTTGCGCATACCAAATAATTATAAGAGTCAAGGTGAGAGCAGTTAGCCAAGCGATTCCGCTTATTAAACTCCAAGCAAGACCTATAAGTACCAATCCAATTAGTCCACTTCTTATAAATCCAAATATCATTGCAGAGCTAGGATGAAAGATAAAAAAGCAAATTAGTAAAACTGGCAAAGCAAGGAGCAAAAGCCAACTTTTCGTCGCGATTGCGTAGATAATAAATCCTATCGCTGCAATAAAAGGAAGAAAAGCCAAAAATAAAGCTTGCGTCCTTTGCCAACCAGTAGAATAAATACCATTTTGAATCCATTGAAGTGCGGCACTTCGATCAACACCAAGATTTACGACCCCTTCATTTACACGTTTTTTGAGTTCATCAAAACTTTTAAACGGAAAGTGTTCCAGTTCCTCAACGCGTTTTGGTTTTTGCTCTTGTTCTTTTTCCATACACTAAAAAATAAACCACCAAATTATTAATCCGACACAAACTACTTGTCCAATCATTGCGTAAAAACCAACCAGGGCAAACATTGATTTCAATGTCATACTTAATTTCTGCATTTGCCCAACTCGATCAGACATAACCCACTGCCTAGTAAACAAATCAACAATCCCCGCTCCTAAAACTGATAGAGGAATCCACAAATATGATTGCTCAAAGAAAAATCCAAGCAGTAGGGTTATGAGTGAAATTATTATTGCAGTATTGAATTTCATAAGCTAATTGATTAACTCATCAACGGAAACACCAAACGCCTTAGCGACCTTTCGCAAGGTTTCAAGCGTAGGATTTTTGTTTTCCCCCGATTCCATTTTAATAAGCGTGTTATTGGCGATATCCGCCAATCTCGCTAACTTCTCTTGCGAAAGCCCTTTGGCTTCTCGCAATTTCTTTATGTTGTTTGCTAAATTTTGGCTTGTTGACATATCTTTATTAAAAGATTAACATTATAGTAGAGGTATCCATTTACCTATTACTACTATGATGTTACACCAAAATTTCAAACAAATCAATATGAGTGACTTTTTTGTGGCGGAAAAATTTCCAAAAACCCCCAGTCCGAAACCCG
>CAZKZM010000067.1:0-3622 GCA_964557305.1 uncultured Candidatus Saccharibacteria bacterium
TATATCTGTTATAACCTTTATAATTTTTATAGTTTTTAGTTGCAGTTTTGACTTTTGACTTTTGCGTTTTGAGTTTTTTACTGGATTCCCGCTGGAGTATAACCCTGCTCCGAATGGTGCAGGGCGGGAATGACAGTTGTGGTTATTTTTTCTTTTTTACTTCTGTTATGCTTATTCCCATTGCTTTTATTTCTGCTACTAAAAGTTCAAAGGATGCTGGGAGTCCTGGGGTTTGGATTGGTTCTCCTTTCAAAATTGCTTCATATGCTGCCGCTCTTCCTGGAACATCATCTGATTTTATGGTAAGCATTTCTTGCAGTGTGTATGCTGCTCCATATCCTTCTAACGCCCACACTTCCATCTCTCCAAATCTTTGCCCTCCGAACTGTGCTTTTCCTCCAAGTGGTTGTTGGGTGATAAGAGAGTAAGGACCAATAGAACGCATATGAAGTTTGTCTTCTACCATATGCTCTAACTTAAGCATATAGATATAACCGACTGTCACTTTTCTTTTGAACGGCTTTCCTGTTTGTCCATCATAAACAGTCATCTTTCCATCTCTTGGAAGCCCTGATTTTTCAAGTTCTTCTTCAATGTCTTGAACACTTGCTCCTGAAAAAGATGGAGTGACAGCAATATAATTGTTCTTTTTTGCTGCTAACCCAAGATGAGTTTCAAGAATCTGTCCAAGGTTCATTCTTGAGACAACTGAAAGTGGGTTTAAAACGATATCAACCGGTGTTCCATCTTCAAGAAAAGGCATCTCTTCTCGGGGAAGGATCTGAGAAATAACTCCTTTGTTTCCGTGCCTTCCAGCAAGTTTATCTCCTGCTTTAATTTTTCTCATCTGTGCCACTTTCACTTCAACTCTTTTGATTACTCCCGGATCAAGTTTGTGTCCTTCTTCTCTGGTGAAAACTTTAACGCCGATAACTCTTCCTTTTTTTCCATGCTCAACGGTAAGTGAGGTATCTTTAACATCTTTTGCTTTTTCTCCAAAAATTGCTTTCAGTAATCTTTCTTCGGTTGTTAGTTCTGATTTTCCTTTTGGAGAGATCTTTCCAACTAAAATATCGTTAGGGCCTATCTCGGCACCAACTCTTATAATTCCATCTTCGTCAAGATCTTTCAGTTTAACTTCAGAAACATTAGGAATGTCAGCAGTTGTTATTTCTGGACCTAACTTTGTTTCTCTAACATCACAAGCAAAATTTTCGATATGAAGAGAAGTGTAAACATCATCTTTCACAAGTCGCTCTGAAAGAATAACAGCATCTTCAAAGTTTTTTCCTCTCCACGGCATAAAGGCAACTAAAACATTTTGCCCAAGAGCAACTCTTCCGTTTTCAACAGCACCCCCATCAGTAAGAAAGTGACCTTTTTTAACTTTTTCTCCTTTTTTGACAACTGGTCTTTGATGAAAGCAGGTGTACTGATTTGTCTCAGAAAATGTTTCTAAAAAGTACTCTTTCTTTTCTTTTCCACTTTTCACAACAATATGCCTTCCGTCAACTTCAACAACTTCTCCTTCTTTTTCATTGATAATTACATATCCAGAGTCGGCAGCAACTCTTTCTTCTGTTCCCGTAGAAACAAGCGGTGCTTGTGGATTAAGAAGAGGGACCGCTTGTCTCTGCATATTAGATCCCATCAACGCTCTGTTTGCATCATCGTTTTGAAGAAAAGGAATCATTGAAGCAGCAACTGAGATAAGTTGTTCAGCAGAAACATCAATTAACTGAATGTCTTCTTTGTTAAAAATTCCTGGTTTTCCTTTTAATCTTCCTTCAACTTTATCTGATATTATTTTTTTACTATCAGTAAGTTCAACTCCTCCGTGGGCAATAATATATTTTTCTTCTTCGTGAGCATTGAGATAAACAATCTCTGATGTCACTTTTGTTTTTTCAACTTTAAAGTAAGGTGTCTCTAAAAATCCGTAGTGATTCATTCTGGAGTAAAGCGAGAAGTGACTTACTAATCCCACATTTGGGCCTTCTGGAGTTTGGATAGGACATATCCTTCCGTAGTGAGAGGCCTGCACATCACGCGCTTCCAATCCCGCTCTTTCTCTTTTCAATCCTCCTGGTCCAGTAGAGGTTAATCTTCTTTTATGTTCTGACTCAGAAAGAGGATTATTACAATCCATAAACTGTGATATCTGAGAAGAGGAAAAGAATCTCTGAACTGCTGTCGCAAAAGGACGAGAGTTGATTAACTTTGCTGGATTTAATCCTGCTGTTTCCGATGTTGATATTCTGTCTTTAATATTTCTTTCCATTCTTGCAAGACCCAAACGAAGTGAACCTTCAAGAAGCTCTGTGAAAGGTCTTACTCTTCTGTTTCCAAGATGGTCTATCTCATCTTCGTGAGTTCTATTGTCGTTATTCATTCTGATAACTTCTCGCAAAACAGCAACGATATCTTCGGGATAAAGAAGACGATCATCTACTCCTATCTTCTGATTTTCTTTTCCTTTTGGTAATTTTTCTTTTAATTCTGGTAGTCGTTGCCACATCTTCCATCTTCCAACTTCCGAGATATCATATCTTCCAAAGTTAAAGAAAGTGTTTTCAACAAGTTCTCTTGCTGTTTCAGGAGTGACAATATCTCCTGGGCGCATTCTGCGATATATCTCAACAAGTGCGGTCTCTCTGTTCTTAGAAGTGTCTTTTTCTAATGTTTTTTCTATGAATTTAACTTCTCCTTTATCAACATCTTTAAATAAAGATAAAACATCTTCGTTTGTTGCTTTGTCCCATCCTGGATAAGTCATATCAGGAAGTCCTATCGCTTTGAGAAGGGTTGTTGCTGGAACTTTTCTTCTACGATCTATCTTTACTCCGATAAATCCAGAGGGCTCTGTTTGAAACTCAAGCCAAGTTCCTCTGCTTGGAACTATTTTTGCTCCAAAGCACTTTTCTCCTTTTATGTTTTGCGCTGTGAAAAATGCTCCTGGAGAACGGATAAGCTGAGAAATTGCAACTCTTTCAACTCCGTTAATAATAAATGTTTTCTTTTCGGTCATTAACGGAAAATCACACAAAAAGATCTCTTGTTTTTTGCTTTTTTTTGTTTTCAAATTACGAAGTTCAACTTCTATCTTCAAAGGGGCTTCATAAGTGTCGTTGTTCTCTTTTGCTTCTTTTCCATTTTTATATTTTGGTTTTTCTAACTTGTAATCTAAAAAGTAGATCTCCCACTGCTTCCCGCTGTAATCACGGATAGGAGAAACTTCTCTAAAAATTGTTTTCAGTTTTTCATCCCAAAAGTTCTCCCACGCCTCTTTTTGGACATTAAAAAGGTAAGGAATAGGAAAATGAACTTTTTTCTTCCCAAAGTGTTTTATTTTTTGCATATTTTAATAGTGATTATAAAACAAAAAAGCCCCGACATAGCTTAGGGGAAAAGGATGTGAGCAGTTCACATCCTAAAATATTTGCAGTTATCTTAAAAAAAGAGAATTATTCACAATATATAATTTAAGCGCTCCAATAATTTTACTTATTATATTTTTTTTGTCAAGAGTAATCCAAGTTTAAATTTCAAATTTTAAATTTCAAATCAATTTTAAATTAATAAATGACTAAATTTTAAAACACCCAGCCACAAAGCATTGAGT